>JBJEMQ010000138.1:0-2679 GCA_051879755.1 Coprococcus sp.
AACGGAAATGAAAAAGATGCTTTATATTCTATTTATGGCAGAGATGTTGCGTCTTGGCGGTGCAATGGGTGCAAAGCTTGAAACTCTTGCGGGATTATCAGGTATGGGAGATTTGATTGTTACCTGTACATCAAAACATAGCAGAAACAGAAATGCTGGCTATCTGATTGGTCAGGGAAATACATATGAGGAGGCAATGAAGAAAGTTAAGATGGTCGTTGAGGGTGTATATTCAGCTAAAGCGACACTTGCACTTGCCCACAAATATGGCATAGATATGCCTATAGTTGAAGCTGTGAATGATGTTCTCTTTAATGGCAAGGCGGCTCGTGATGCTATGATGGAGCTCCTTACAAGAGATAGAAAGTCTGAGATATAGATGAAAAACTCCGGAAAAGGATGATATTTCCAAAACCGGAGTTTATTCTTTATTATTATAAACTAACAGCAGCAGGATTTATATTTCTGCTTTGTTTCTTCTATTTTTTTGCTTTCGGCAGCAGGTGTAGGATAGTATCCTCTTGATGACATCATATGAAATATATCATCCTGAATGTCGTGCTCATCTGCAAGGATATGAAGCATTGTATTGCGTACATCTTCATGAGCACATTCATTTGAAAAAGTATTGTAATTATTTGTAGAAGCCTTGGCTGTAGAAAGTGCATCGCCAAAGATTTCCTTTTCTGAATAAGTTTGATTCATAGTTTTTCTCCTTTATTAAATATGATTTACAGTAATGAGTATAATTCATTAAAATGTGACTGATGACGTTTTGAGATTTCCTCAAATTTCTTTTTGGTTTCGTTATCTTCGCTCTGTTCGGCTAACATGGTATATTTTTTTACAAGTAGTTCCTCTTCTGATAATGAATCATTGATTAAGGATAATTCCTTTGCTGATAAATTCGCCATAATGTCCTCCTTGATATTTTTATTGTCTGTTAAGTCTTATGACAAGTAATACATATATAGAGTGCGCATTTTTGGGAAAAATATCTATTATATTATAAATATTTTGAATAAATATAAGTTATTGCTATTTGTAAAGTCATATATAGAGGTTGAACATCATATCATTAAAATATGAGAACGAATTGTGCGCTTATATATGAGACACAAATATAGTTTCAGGAGGTATGGATGGAAGATTTTAATGTTTATAAGGATATTAATGCAAGGACAAATGGTGAGATATACATAGGTGTAGTAGGTCCTGTAAGAACAGGTAAATCTACGTTTATTAAACGATTTATGGAAAAAATGGTATTACCAAACATTGTGGACAGTAATGATAAAGAGATAGCTTTAGATGAAATGCCACAATCTGCATCAGGTAAAACTATCATGACTACTGAGCCAAAGTTCATTCCAAAGGATGGTATAAATATAAGTATTGATGGAAACATTAATATGAAAGTCAGGCTTATTGACTGTGTGGGATATGTAGTAGAGGGTGCAGAAGGACAGACTGAGGATGGTAAGGACAGGATGGTTAAGACACCATGGTATGATTATGATATACCATTTGCAAAGGCAGCAGAGATAGGCACAAAGAAAGTCATAAATAATCATTCAACTGTAGGGATTGTAGTTACATGTGATGGAAGCTTTGGAGATATAAAGCGTGAAAAATATATTGATGCAGAAATGCGTACAATAGATGAGTTAAAGGCACTTGCTAAACCATTTGTAGTAATTCTAAATTCAAATCATCCATATTCTGATGAAACGCAGCAGTTGGCTGTTCAGATGTCAGCAGATTATGGAGTAGCCGTTATACCAATAAATTGTGACCAGCTTACGACTGAAGATATAGGTAATGTATTTAAAGAACTGCTATATAGCTTTCCTATATCAGCAGTTAACTTTATTATTCCCAAATGGCTTGAGGTATGTGATAATGACAATCAGATAAAGAGAAGTGTTATTAAGGATGCTGAGAATATTTTGAAAAATAATAAGTACCTTTATGATATGAAGAAGCTGGAATATCCGGAAAATCAATTTGTTGAAAGTTATTCCTGTGGAGATTTGAATCTGGCTGACGGAACTATAAATGTATCGGTTGTAATTTATAACAGGTATTATTATGACATATTATCCGATATGATAGGCGCAGATGTACATAATGAATATGATTTTATAAAAGAAATAAAAGCCATGTCGGAAAGCAGAAAATTCTGCGACAGTGTAATGAATGCTTTGGGAAGTGTAAAAAGTAACGGATATGGACTTGTAATGCCTGACAAGGAGGATATATCGCTTGCTGAACCGGAGCTTATAAAAGCAGGGAATAAGTTTGGCGTTAAGGTAAAAGCGGAAGCACCGTCAGTTCATATGATAAAGGCAAATATTACAACGGAGATAGCACCTATAGTAGGTTCAAAGGAGCAGGCGGAAGATTTGATAGAATATATAAAGAGCAGTACTAATGATATTGAAAAGGATATATGGGATGTTAATATATTTGGCAAAAACATAGAACAGTTGGTGGAAGAGGGCTTAAGTTCAAAGGCAAATAAAATAAATGCAGAAAGTCAGCAGAAGCTGCAGGACACTATGGAAAAAATTGTTAATGATGGTAACGGAGGTATGGTTTGTATTATTATTTGAGATTGCAATACCATACATAGCTATGTTAAAATATGCACTAAAGAGAAAAAAGTGCATATGTTGC
>JBJEMQ010000139.1:0-2654 GCA_051879755.1 Coprococcus sp.
AAAAGATGAGCAGGCTTGATGCAGCCATGGATGCCATACGGAATAAATATGGTGCAGATGCCGTAAAAAGGGCAGCACAGCTTGGCAGAAAGGACAGAAACAAGTAGGGACAGCCACTTGATAAAACATGATATTCTGCTATAATTGAAAGAAGTTTATGGTTCGTGAAAATGCCGGAAAACAGCAAGTGTTTAGGCGGTTTATGATTGTATGCATGGAAGGTACGATGATGGAATATGTATTTGTAGATTTTGAGATGAATCAGATTGATTTTTCTCATAGTGAAGAGCTTAAAATATGCAAAAATGAGATAATTGAAATCGGTGCGGTAAGACTCAATGATTCGTATCAGGAGATTGATTCTTTTAAAACATATGTAAAACCTGCTATTACACCGGTAACCGGTTGGATAACAGAGCTTACAGGCATAACAAATGATATGGTGGATGAAGCTCCTTCGTATGCTGAGGCGATGGATTTATTTATCAGCTGGTGTAAGGATGCTGATATAATATATGCATGGAGTGAAAATGATTTGAGACAGCTCAACAGGGAAAGAAGGCTTAAATCATATGAGAATACTGATATGGCGGAAGTGACGGGCAAATGGAAAGATTTTCAGAAAGAATTTGCACGTATGCTTGGAATAAAGAGAAGAATTGCCTTATCTGATGCAGTATTTTATCTTGGTGAGGAATTTCAGGGAGAAGAGCATGATGCTCTCTGGGATGCAAGAAATACAGCGGCAGTATTTGTATTATCGAAGGATGAAGAGAATTTCAAAAGAATAATGGCTCCTATTGCAGATATATACAAACCAAAGAAAAGTATGACATATTCTATAGCAGATGTGTTTAAAAATATAAAATTGGATGAATAATTATATATGGCGTTCTTGAATTTGACCTGCAAATTTACATATGAGAGGAGACAACATGGATTTAAATAAAAGTAATATTAAAAAGATATTGATGATTATATTTGCATCAATAATATTTGCCTATATACTTTTTAATTTTGGAAGTGTAGCAAAGTTTACCAGTTGGCTTTTAGGTTTTATGATGCCATTTATTATAGGCTTTGCAATAGCATTTATTTTGAATGTACCAATGAAGGGATTTGAAAAAGTTCTGTTTAAGAATCCTGACAGTAAGTTATACAGTCTTAAAAGACCTGTGTGTATGGTGCTTTCGATTATATGTATAGTACTTGTACTGACATTTGCAATAACAATGGTTATTCCTGAAGTGACTACTACAATAGATACTATAAGCCGGCAGTTTCCGGGAGCAATGGAGAAAATAAAAAACTGGGCTATAGACATGAGTAAGGATTATCCTAATGTAGTTGACAAAATCATGAGTATTAATATTAATTGGGATAAATTAATGGATGATGCAATAGCGTTGATTAAAAGTGGCGGCAGCAGTATTGTGTCATCAACAGTATCCATAGCAAGTTCATTTGTAGGTGCTGTGATAGATTTTGTAGTAGGAATATTTTTTGCAATATATATTCTTGGACAGAAGGAAATACTTAAGAAGCAGACAAAAGGAGTTCTGTATGCAGTATGTAAAGAGCAGACCGCAGACAGAATTATAAGAATATGTGCCATGGCAGACAAGACATTTTCCAGTTTTATATCGGGACAGTGCCTTGAAGCCTGTATACTTGGTATGATGTTCTTTATAACTATGACAATACTGCATATTCCATTTGCGCTTGTTGTAAGTATTACCATTGCAATTACAGCACTGATACCCGTTCTTGGTTCATTTGTCGGATGTGCTATAGGAGCATTTCTTATATTAGTAGATGATCCTAAAAAGGTTATAGTGTTTTTGATATTATTTATTATCCTGCAGCAGATAGAGGGAAATCTTATTTATCCACATGTAGTTGGCGGTTCGGTAGGACTTCCATCCATATGGGTGCTGATGGCAGTTATAATGGGCGGAGATATTATGGGTATAGTAGGAATGCTGATTTTTGTTCCTCTTTTTGCTGTCTTATATGTGATAGCAGAAGAAAGTGTTGTGGCAAGGATAAAGGAAAAAGGTATACCTTGGGAGAAATATAATATGGGATGTGAGGTCCCTGAAAGGAAGAAGAAAAAGAAAAAAATCAGATCTGCTGAGACTGAAGATGAGCAGGATGATAATAATGATAATATTGCTGATAATGGAAAGAAGGACTAAAGATGTATAGAGATATTGCAAAGCTTGTATTATATAGAGATTTGGGTGAGGACAGTATTCTTATGAAGCTGTCGGATATATTTGAAGAATTTGACAGTGGTCATTATGAGAAACCGGAGCTTGTATCAAGAATATATGAACAGATAAAGAGGCTGCTGGATATTGCTACAAGCTATGGCTTTGATAAGAATCTCTGGCATAACTATCTTGCATTTATTCTTATAACAAATGAAAATTCTTTCAGCATGACATGCGAGAAAGTAGGAGCAAATAATGGGACTGTAAACAGTTTTGCAAAGGCCGATTTCAAAATATTCAAGAAATTGTTTGATTTTGATTTTTCAGAGATAGAAGCTGCTCTTGACATAGATTGTTTCTCAACTGTAACAAGTTATAAAGCAATAGGAAAGAAAGAGCAGATGTATAATAAAAATGTCAGTGAAAAGGTACAGAAGA
>JBJEMQ010000140.1:0-2651 GCA_051879755.1 Coprococcus sp.
ATGGAAGGTTGGAATTTCAACGTTTCTCGGGGCGGCTGGAAAAAGTTCGTGATTACGGTGATTATTGTCCGTAAAAGTGACCGTAAAAGTTCGTGATTAAGTTCGTGATTACAGCTCGGCTAGGCAGTATAACTGTTTGAACAGGGATTTAATTTGGGTGCTAAAACCTCGGGAAGTTGAGGGTTATACCCTTTAGGGTATAATATAGGCGACAAAACAACCAGTTGCACCCGATAGGGTATAAGAATGGAGTTAATGCTTGTAATTGTACCCGATAGGGTGTAATATGAGTGTATGAATAAGATTGCAACATATGTAAAAGAGGAAAGAAAAAAAGCGGGACTTACTCAAGAAGAATTCGCAGTGCGTTCGGGACTTGGTTTGCGCTTTGTCAGGGAATTAGAGCAGGGTAAGGAGACTGTTCGTCTTGATAAGGTAAATCAGGCACTTGCTATGTTTGGAAAAGAGGCAGTTCCAGGGAGAATAGAGGAGGATTAATCCATGACAGGGGAATATAGGAAAGGACATGTCTTTGTTCAGAACAATTATGCCGGCAGCATAAAAGAGACCGATGAAGGATATGAGTTTTCTTATGCAGCAGAATATCTGGAAAGTGAGAATGCTTTGCCGGTTAGTTTAACTATGCCATTATCTGATGAGGTGTATAAATCGAATGTTCTATTTCCATTCTTTGATGGACTCATTCCGGAAGGCTGGCTTTTGGGACTTGTGAATCGAAATTGGAAGATAGATCCGCAAGATAGGTTTGGACTGCTTCTTGCAGTGTGCAAAGACTGTATCGGGGATGTGAGTATAAAAAGTGAGGACTAAATATGAGATGCTTATGTTGCGGAAAAGAGATAAAAGATAATGCTTCTGAGCATGAAAAACAGTATCAATGGCATAGTAGATGTATAAAGAAATTCTTTGGTACTTCTAAAATGCCGGTACTTGATGTTTCTGAAGAGAAGCTGGAGGAACTTGCTAATGCAGCGGTGAACAAAGGGTTGACAATTCCAGGGGTTCAGAAAAAGCTGTCATTACATTTATCTACGGATATCGACTCCAGGCTAACAATCGTGGATTATCCAACAGGATACATCTTAAAACCAGAAACCGAGGAGTATGATAATCTGCCGGAGTTTGAAAACCTTGCAATGAGAATGGCAGAGATTGCAGGTATCAGAACCGTTCCTAATGCATTGATTTTGAATAACAGCAAATTTGCATATATTACGAAAAGAGTGGATCGTAATATTGTTTCTGATGGAAGTGTGCAGCTTTATGCTATGGAAGACTTCTGTCAGTTAGCAGAGAGACTTACTGCAGATAAATACAAGGGGTCATATGAAAAGTGCGGAAGAATAGTAAAAGACTATTCGGTAAGACCGGGACTTGATTTGGCGGAGCTGTTCACAAGAGTCGTGTTCTCCTTTGTGATTGGAAATTCCGACATGCATTTAAAGAACTTCTCACTTATGGAAACTGAACCGGGAAGCAGAGAGTTTGCTTTATCGGCAGCATACGATATGCTGCCGGTTAATATCATACTTCCGGAAGATACGGAAGAAATGGCACTGACCTTGAATGGGAAAAAGAAGCGTCTGAAAAAGCAGGACTTCATGACACTTGCTGATAAGTGTGAGATCACAGAAAATGCTGCTGAAAAGATGATTTCTAAAATGTGCTCATTAAAAGATAAATTTATGGCTGCATGTGAGGAATCATATTTGCCGGAAGCATATATAGAACAAACAAAGCAGCTTATTTCCGAAAGAATTAAAATATTGAATAAGACGGAATAAGGTCGAAATATAAAATTTGAGCTCAGATACCTGTAGAATAAAAGACAACACATTTTGTGCGCTTTTTAGCGAGAAGGAGAATCTTTTCGAGCTGTACAATGCCCTCAGGATGCACCGGTTGAGCAGGAGATGAAATTGTCTGACGCATTCATGGCAGAGTGTGATAAAATAGCCATAGAGGTGACAGCTCGATTCATCAATGTTAACTACGAGAAGGGCGAAGCTTCGGGAATAGCTGGGTCGGCTGCCGATTATAAACATCTAAACGATGTTTCAAATTGACACGCTCTGCACATTGCCATATAATATTTATGGCAACGATGCAGGGCATTTTAGTTTTTGGAATAACAGTATCAAGTGCTGTTCTTTTTGTATTGTAGCGAATATGGCGAAACAGGTATTTATGGATATTCACACCCACATTATTCCGGGTGTTGATGATGGCTCCGACTCCATGAAGGAGACCATGAAAATGATAAAGCAGGCGTATGACGAGGACATCAGGGTAATTATCGCCACGCCCCACTACGGGCTGGTGAATCCGGACTACGATCCGGCTGAAACTGAGAGAATTCTCGGAGAGGTGAGGAAGAAGGCCAAGGAGAAATACCCGGATATGCATATTATCATGGGAAACGAAATCTACTACACACCCGGGGTAGCCGAGGAAATCGCCTCAGGCCGCGCAAAGACAATCGGCGGCACGTCATACGCCCTTGTGGAGTTCAACACCGGTGTGGAGTACGAGACAATACTTAGGGCAATAGACGAGTTCACCCTGAACGGATACAGGATGATTATCGCACACGTTGAACGATACAGCTGTCTTGAGGACGACATCAGGGC
>JBJEMQ010000141.1:0-11444 GCA_051879755.1 Coprococcus sp.
GTCAGATGCATCCGGAGGCATGTGATAATTATAATATTAAAGGTGAGGTGTATGTAGCTGTTATTGACATGCCTACACTTGTTATGCTTTCATCATTTGATGTTAAATACGAAGGAATTGCAAAATTCCCGGGCAGTACGAGAGATTTGAGTCTTGTTATGGATAAGAGCATATTTGTTGGTCAGATAGAGGCTGTTATAAAGAAGTGTGGCGGTAAGCTTCTTGAAAGCTATAAGCTGTTTGATATATATGAGGGAGAGCAGATTGCAGAGGGAAAGAAGTCTGTTGCATATACCATGACCTTCAGAGCAAAGGACAGAACACTTGAAACTGCGGAAGTTGATAAAATAGTTGAGAAAATATTAAAAGAACTTGGCAAGCTTGGCATAGAGCTGAGAGCCTGAGAGGTAAATTTTTATGCAGCTTAAGGATTTTTATTATGATTTGCCACAAGAGCTTATTGCACAGGATCCGTTGGCGAAAAGAAGTGAGTCCAGACTTATGGTTCTGGATAGGAAAAATGATACAATAAGCCATAAGCATTTTTATGATATTATTAATTATTTACAGCCGGGAGATTGTCTTGTCATAAATGATACCAAGGTTATACCTGCAAGACTTATGGGAGTTAAGGAAGATACAGGAGCAAATATAGAGGTATTGCTTCTGAAGCGTAAAGATGATTCTACATGGGAAACATTGGTAAAACCGGGGAAAAAGGCAAGGGTTGGAGCGAGAATAGTATTTGGTGCCAAAAGCAATACTCCTGATGCTGTAACAGGCAAAATAACAGGTAAGCTGGTTGGGGAGGTTATAGATATAGTGGAAGAGGGAAACCGTCTCATCAGGTTTGAATATGAAGGAATATTTGAAGAGATACTTGATGAGTTGGGACAGATGCCTCTGCCACCATATATAACGCACAAACTGGAGGATAAAAACAGGTACCAGACTGTATATGCAAAGCATGACGGTTCGGCAGCAGCACCTACGGCGGGGCTTCATTTTACAAATGAACTGTTGAATCAGATAGAGGCAAAGGGTGTAAGAATAGCACATGTAACACTTCATGTAGGTCTTGGAACCTTTAGACCTGTAAAGGAAGATAATGTTCTGGACCATCATATGCATTCTGAATTCTATATGATAGATGAAGAGACCGCGGAGATTATTAATTCTACTAAGGATAGTGGTGGAAGGGTTATCTCTGTAGGAACTACAAGTACAAGAACTCTTGAAACTATAGGTGATGAATTGGGGCATGTAAGAGCCGCAAGTGGTTGGACAGAGATATTTATATATCCGGGATACAAGTTTAAGGTGATTGACGGACTTATTACTAATTTTCACCTGCCGGAATCAACTTTACTGATGCTGGTTTCTGCTTTCTATGATAGGGAGAAGATATTGGCAGCATATGAGGAGGCTGTTCGGGAGAAATATAGATTTTTCTCTTTTGGGGATGCCATGCTGCTGATTTAAAATTGTATAAGTTTAAGTTGAAATTATATTTGATAACATATTATAATTGATTTATGAAAAAGAAAAAACTATTTCAATATCTTGATGAACCGGAAAGGTCTCTATATATAGCTGAAATAATAACAGTATTTGCTGTTGCATCTGTAATGCTGCTGATTACTGCATTAAGCAAAAATGTGCCGGCATTTTCAGACATAACCACATGCAAGTTTAAAGAATTATCAGGATTGCCATGCCCAAGCTGTGGTGGCACAAGGGCGGTAATATATCTTGTGCATGGGAAGATAATAAAGAGCTTGTATTATCATGCTGCAGTTATGTATATTCTGGTGTTATGCATATTGTTTTTTTTAACACAGTCTATACAGCAGTTATCTAAGGGGCGGATAAAAGGTCTTAGATGGCATAACTGGTACTGGATAGTGGGACTTGCCATATATATAATACAGTATATTTTAAAGCTTACTATTCCGGGATATGTAATATAGAAATGCGATAAAATGGAGAAGAGAGATGGATAACAATTTTAATAATGGCTTTGATGACAGCTTATTAACGTCATATTCCAATCAGAATATGGGAGATAGTGATAATACATATGGTGCACAGAATGTCGGATATGATAAGGATACATTCGATAACCAGAATATGTATTATAATCAGAATGAATATCCGGTACAGAATGATTATGGACAGCAGTCATATCAGAATGAATACAATATGCAGCCGCCGTATCACGGACAGAAAATATATGATCCCGGACGTAATAAAGGAATTGCGTCTATGGTGCTTGGCATATGCAGTATTGTTCTTTGCTGGGTATATGGAATAATTGGATTTATCTGCGGTATTATAGGAATTGTTTTGTCAAAAAAGTCAACAGATGCGAACAGCGGTGTGAAAAACAGCTTTGCAACGGCAGGAAATATATGTAGCATAATTGGTATGATTTTATCAGGACTAATGCTTCTGTATATCGTTTTTGTAGTATGGCTTTTTTCAAAATATATGGGATATTTATGGTAGAATCAAGAGAATAATTATTAAAGTAAAGACCGCCGATGTCTGATGATTCGGCGGTCTTTTAAGTGCTGTGATGCAGCTTAGACTGCATCACGATTTACATTAATTTGTTTAAATCGCTATAAAATCCGGGATATGAGGTATCTGCATTTTCTGCTCCTATTATTTCGGTTTCGCCATCTGCATTTAAGCCTGCAATGGCAAAGCTCATGGCAATACGGTGGTCAAGCTTGCTGTTTATAACTGCACCATGAAGTGTATTACCTCCATTTATAATCATACCATCATCAGTTGCAGTAATATCGGCACCCATTGCAGAAAGATTAGTTACCATCTCTGTTATTCTGTCTGATTCTTTAACCTTTAATTCAGCAGCATCTTTAATAATCGTTGTACCTTTGGCAAAGCATGCAAGTATGGCAATGACAGGTATTTCATCTATAAGTTTAGGTATCAGTTCCCCTTCAATAGTACATCCTTTAAGATTCGATGTGCGTACAGTTATATCACAAGTAGGTTCGCCTACATTGTCTGATATATTTGAAAATGTGATATCACCGCCCATTTGGCGTACAACTTCGATAATACCATCACGTGTAGGATTAATGCCTACATTATGTATTGTTATACATGAGTTTGGTGTAATGAGTCCTGCTACTATAAAATATGCAGCAGAGGAGATATCTCCGGGAACCATGATTTTCTGACCGGTGAGTTTATCCGTCGGTTTTATGGTAACGGTGGTTCCATCTACTGATATAGGTACACCAAAGGACTTAAACATTAATTCTGTATGGTTACGTGAGACATAAGGTTCTGTAACACTTGTTTCGCCGTCTGCATATAAACCTGCAAGAAGTATACATGATTTTACCTGGGCTGATGCCACAGCTGAGTCATAATGTATGCCTTTAAGAGGCTGCCCTTTTATAATAAGAGGAGCACAGTTATTTCCAAGCTCGGAAGTGATGTCTGCCCCCATCATACGAAGCGGGGTCATGATACGCTTCATAGGTCTTTTACATATAGATGCATCGCCGATTATGCGGCTTGTAAAAGGCTGGGCAGCCAGAATTCCGGACATAAGTCGGGTAGTAGTTCCGCTGTTTCCAACATCAAGAGTTCCGGCAGGACATTTAAGCCCATGAAGTCCATTTCCGTGTATAGTTACTATATTTCCGTCATAGTCAATATTTACACCCATTTGTCTGAAGCAGTTCATGGATGAAATGCAGTCGGCTCCGTTTAAAAAACCATGTACTTCGGTTGTTCCTTCTGCCAGAGAGCCCATCATAATACTTCTATGAGATACTGATTTGTCTCCCGGAATATTTAATTCGCCTTTTAAGCTGTTTGTTCTTTTGAAAATCATAGCTTGACCACCTTAATTAAAATTATATTATCTATTGTATATTTTATAGTTTGCTTCACTCAGAATAGCCTGTGCTTTTTCTCGGGCTTCATTATCATAAAAGGATAACCTGAGAACACCCTCCTCATCCTCTCTGTTGTGGGATACGCCAAAGTTCTTAAGGTTGATATCTGCATTTGCCAATGCAACAGTGACTTTGGCCAATGCTCCGGGCTCGTCGGGAATATCAACAAACAGCTCATGATGCATACGGATAACGCCGCTTGTGTTGTTTGGTATAGAATCTCTGTAGCTTCTTGAACTGTCAAAAAAGCTTCTGATATTATCTGAATTTTGCTGTTCTATATCATATATCATTTTTTTGATAAGCTCAATATATTCCTTAAGTCCATTTATAATATTGTCTGGATTGCTGAGTAGGATATGCTCCCAAACAACAGGATTCGACGATGCAATTCGGGTTATATCCTTGAAACCGCCTGCGGCAAGTGATTTGAATATACCGTCCGGAGTATCTGCATTTTTAACAAGATTGACAAGTGACGCTGCTATAACATGAGGTACATGACTTATATATGAAGTTATGCGGTCATGTTCGGCAGGAGAATAGCAGATTGGAATAGCACCAAGATCTCCAATAAATGTCATAAACTCCTCAGCCTTCTCTGAAGGTACTGTATCAGATGGTGTTATGAAATAATATGCATTTTCAATAAGTCTGTCTGATGCAGCGTCATATCCTGAACGCTCTGAACCAACCATAGGGTGACCGCCCACAAAATATTTCCCAAGCCCCAGTTCATTTACGGCAGTATATATATCCAGTTTGACACTTCCTACATCAGACAGAATGGTGTCATCTGTAAGATAAGGTTTTAACTGCTTTAGATATTCTATATTGTAATGGACAGGTGCACAAAGAAAAATATAGTTACAGTCAGCAATATCCAAAATGCTATCTGTATATGAATTAAGCGTACCATCATTTAATGCTGTTTCAAGTGTTGCGCGGTCATTGTCCATAGCAGTTATAGTATAATCAGGAAATATACGCCTGATAGATTTTGCAACTGAGCCACCAATGAGCCCAAGTCCTATAAAGCCAATTTTAAAGTCTGTCATATGTATGCTCCTATTTATCTTGTACGTATTAATATTATTTGGTTTAACACGTTAAAGTGTGTAAGTAAAGTTATTTCCATTATAATAATAATTAACAAGATAATCAAGAAAAATATAACATAAGTTTGGCTTTGGTTATTGCATCTGATATGTCAGACGATTATTTGTTATGCTGTAACCATCAGCCAGCATGAGATTTCCTTCAAAAACGATGGCTCCGTTATAGTTGATATTCGTAAGTACGAAAGCATCGGGTTGGCAGAATGGCCATTTTACCTGATTTGTTGCAATTTTTATCATTGGTGCTATTGAAGGAAGTTCGTCAGTAGCGCCACCGGCAATTACTTTTTCAATAATTACATGGATTACGACGCTTACTAGGGCTACAACAACGGCAACAACAATACCTACAATTAGTGCTGCAATTTTTCCTGCAACTGCACCTGCAACAGCAGTAACGACTGCGGCGATAAGTGCAAGTATAGCTTCGGTTACTACAATCCATGTTGCTATTTCAGTTTGATTTTCAACAATCGGATCACCTATCATTTCATAGACCATTACCTGTTCGCCTTTGCTGTTTTTGCCCAGAGCAAGGGTTTGTTTAGTAATAATCGTTGTATTTGCGTCAATACCCGGGGAAATATGTGTATGTATTCTGGCTGTAGTACGGATATATGTTTCATCAAAAGTCATTTCAAATGATTTTGCAACCGGATTGTAATCTATTGCTCCTACTCGTACAGGGTCCAGCTTTAAGTCTGTGGCATTTATAGTAGTGCCTGCTTTGTCAACCTCATATTTTGCATCAGGAGATTCCGTAAAAATAAAAGGAAGAGCCGGAAGAAGCTGATATTTTACAAAAATCTCACGACTTATTAAAAATACAGCATTGTCATCGCTTTCCAGAGTAATTGCAGGAAGCTGATTTGGGAGCCCGTCATAAGGTCTGTTGTTTGTCATACATAAAATGCCGAATATGCTGCTGTCTTCAGTGTTGCTGTCTGTATAAGCATAGCTGATTGCGGTAGACCGCAGCCATTTATATTCTTCTGATTGCTCGCCCATATTATTTATCAATACAGTAGAAAACAGTGTATTGAATTTTTGAAGATTTTCGGGACGGTTGAGCCATATTTCATATAATCCCCGGAGAATACTTTTGTTTATATTGTCAATCCGGTTATTTGGGTCATGTAAAGCTACAACTGAGGCGATTGGATCTTCGCTTCCTTCAGGCATTTCTGTATTGACATATAAATCATAACTACCATCTTTGACATGATTTGGATCAGGGAGAGGGAAATAGTTCAATTTAACTATTATATCTACATAAACTTCTGACAAATCAAATGTTTGTTCTTTTTTCTCGATAAGACCGATATAATAGGTGCCATCCTTCATGGTCAGCCTGAGTTTAATATTTCTGCCATCTCCACCGGTAATAATCTTCCATGATTTAAAGTTGCCTGATACAGATAGTTTTTCTGCTTGTTCATTTATAGAGTCAGGATAGGTTTTTTCGGTTTGAATACGTTCATTTAGGGCCGATACACGACATATGGAAACGGTATCCCAGCCATTTGTGGTAAGAGAATTTGTGAGAAGTAGTTTTTCATTTTCAACAATTTCAGAACGAACATTTGCGGCATTTGAATATAAAGTAGAGTTCTTTATGGTTTCAACTGCTGAAAAATTTATATTTGGTAAGTTGAGCTTCATAGGCTGGTTCATGCCTGAAATAAGAACTTTATTAGAATTATTAGTCATAATATACCTCCATTCCGAGAGCATATGTTACTCTCTATTTGTATTCAACTATCAGTGCTTCATCAATGTAGGCTGATTTTGTTATAGCCTGATTTTGACACCATGTAACAGTATCGATGCTTCCTGCTTTTATAGAGCAGCTTCTTTTTTTTATTGAATCAATTAAGTCATCAGAAATAACCTTTACAACAATTTGGACAATCATACCAACTATCGGCAACAGCCAGGATAAATACCATGGAATATCTTCATCATCAGAGAATGTACTTCCTTCTCTGTAAAATGAAATCATGCCATCATTTCCTAATGCAGCTTTGAGTTTAAGTGAACCCTCCCAGTACATGGTAATGCCTGCATACATATCACATTTACCCAAAAAGCTTGTCGATATATAGTCACCTGTTACTTTAAGAAGATTGCCTTTTTTGTATACAACCGGAGTATAATAGATTGCTCCTGATTTAATTTCGTGCATTCTTAATTCTTCAGTATTATAAAGTTCGCCTTCTGAATATGTATAGCTTTTTATATCAGCATTTTGGTATATAGGTATGAGACCCGGTAAAATTAGATTTTTAAGCATAATTTCCTTTGACAAGACATAGAATGAACTGGTACCAAGGGAAATGCCGGTAACGTCAATATCAAGTGGAAGATCAGATATTGGACGGTCATCACATACTGCCATAATTGCAAGATACCCGGAATCCAGATATGAGTATGTACATTTTTTTGGTAGAGCCCATGATGGAGCTGTTTGCTTGGCAAAATTGATTTCTGCAAAGATTAATTCCAGCTGCATAGGGTTGTCCAACAGATAAAGGCAGATATTATCTAAAATAATATTTGCAAAAGCACCTGTTCTTCCTTCTGGGTCTGATAATTTTATTGGAAGAATCCATCCTGGCTTGTCATCCGTTATTTCATGGCGGTTTTTAGCGAGTTGGTTATATTCTGTTTTTAAAACAGATATGTTATTCTGAGTAGAAAACAGTGACAAAGTAACTTCAACTATTGCACATAGACCGTCTAGTGCTATTGTAGTTTCGTTAAAAAACATTTGTCCTGATTGGATAGGAAGCTTTATTCTGACCAACTTTCCGCCACCGCCGTTTATTATTTGAAAGCTGCCAAATGTTCCTTGGATATATCCTGATGAGTCAGGAAGCTCCTTATAGAAATGTGCATCTACAGTGCTCCAGACAGAAACAAGATTTGAATTGATTTTTTCCTGTTTTACAATACTAATTGTATCCCAACCCTTTGTCTGCATAATTAACCTCCTATTATATCGCCCCCTAACTTCGTTTCGGTGGCATGCAGTATATAATCTGTTTGCTATATTGTATAAGTAAAATGAATCGGCCGAATTCTAGACTACCTATATTAATATGATATGCTTAACAAAATTAGAATATGTCTTAAAAACTTAAGAATATCTATGGGTTATTGTTGAGAGTGGTGCTTTAGACTTTTATTATGACTGTTATGAGTTATAACTGAAAGTTATATTAAATACGGACATGCTTTGCAGATTTGTAATAGAAGTTTATGTATAATCGGTGTATTCTTAAATGGAAGTTTATGTATAATTAGTGTATTCTTAAGTAGGAGAGTAAATAAAAAAATATAAGATGAACTAATTGATTATGAAAGATGGAGGAACAGAGATATATGGAAAATATGTTATTTGATTATTTAAATAATTGTGTTACGCAGTTTCATACTATAGCAGTAAGTGAAGAAATTTTGCAGAAAAATGGTTATAAAAAGCTGGAGGCAGGGTCAGAGTGGAAGCTTTCCCAAAATGAAAAATATTATGTAGTGCCATATGGTTCTATGCTGGTAGCATTTTCGCTTGGAAAAGAAGTGGAAAAAATGAGAATAGGTATAGCACACACTGATTTTCCATGTCTTAAGCTAAAGAGTAATCCGGATATGATAAGGGCAGGGTATCATATGGCAAATGTAGAGCCATATGGTGGACTCATAATGGAGACGTGGTTTGACAGACCGCTTGGACTGGCAGGAAAGGTAGTTTTAAAAGGTGAAAATCCATTTGAACCGAAGGTGGAGCTGTACAAATCCAATAATGCGTTATTTATTATACCAAGCCTTGCACCGCATCTGAGAAAAGATGATAAAGCCGGAAAGCTTGATTCACAAAAAGAGCTTATACCGATTTATAATCTGGAAAAAAATGAAAATATCATAGATATACTTGCTGCTGATATGAAGCTTGATGCAGGTCAGATATTAGATTATGATTTGTATTTGTATAATATGGATAAAGCTGCTTATATTGGTACAGATGAGAATATGATAAGTTCTCCGAGAATAGATGATATATCTTCTGTTGCAGCACTTATGGAGATGAGTTCTGCCGAGCCTGCTGATAATTGTATGAATATTATAGCATTGTTTGACAATGAAGAGATAGGAAGCCGTTCTAAGCAGGGGGCGGATTCCGTATTACTTGGTAATATAATAGACAGAATATTGAAGCTGCTTGGAGCAACAGGTGCTAAAAGGGATTATATATATAATCATACTTTTATGCTGTCTCTTGATGTGGCACATGGAATCCATCCGAATTATACAGAAAAAGCAGACCCTACAAATTCGGTAAAGCTTGGTGACGGAGTAGTATTAAAAACAAGTGCCGGACAGAGATATGTAACAGACAGTGAGGCGTCGGCAGTTGTAATGGCACTTGCAGAAAAGTACGATATCAAGGTGCAGCGGCAGGTAAATAAATCAGGAATGGCGGGTGGACAGACATTAGGACCAATCATATCATCATATATACCTGTGATGGCTGTGGACATGGGTATACCTGTTCTTGCCATGCATTCATCAAGAGAGCTTGCGTCTATGAAGGACTACAGACAGCTATGTAATCTGATAGAGGTGTGCTTTACATGCTGACGTATGTAAGCCGGACTGTAGTTCAGGTGGCTTGAGACCTCAAAATGCAGGGGGACTTGTTAATTGCTGTTCATTGTGATAAAATGAGCCATATATTTATGAGTGCGGAGATAATTGTTCCGTGCAGATTGCAGAGATGTGTGTATGGGAATTTTGTTGTGCTATTGTACGGTGCGCATCTCGCAGCAAGAACGTAGCGATGTTCTTGAAGGAGGGTACGCATGAAAAAGAGACATATAAAAGCATTTGCCTGCTTTATGGGGGTGGCACTTGCATTTTCGCTTACAGGATGTGGCAAGGATAAAGAAGAGGATAAAAGCAGTACTACAGAAGTTGTTACAGAAGCTGTTACAGAGGAGATAACAACAGAGGAGGTCACGACAGAGGCTGCTCCAAAGGTAGATGCGGATGGCTTTACAATTGTGAAACAGACTGTAAAGACAACTGACTATATAAACGTCAGAATGTCACCTTCTAAAGATGGTGATATATATATGGAGCTTGCAAACGATTATGAGCTTGAAAGAGTAGGCTATAATGATGAATGGAGTAAGGTTGTTATAGATGGAACTACATGCTATGTATTTTCGGAATATGTGACAGTTGTAGAAGATTTATCGGAAACAGGCAATTCAGAAGAAAGCAGTACTGAAGAAAGCGATGCTGATGACAGTAAGGAGAGCGAAGAGACAAAATCTGCTGTTGGAGAGCTTATAGTAATTGATGCAGGGCATCAGTCAACTGCAAATACCGACACGGAGCCTGTAGGACCGGGAGCGTCAGAAACAAAAGAAAAGTCATCAGCCGGTAATACCGGTGTGTCTACCGGAATAGCAGAATGTGAGTTGAATCTTGAGATAGCATTGCAGCTAGAAGCAGAGCTTACTTCAAGAGGATATGTTGTTAAGATGGTAAGAACAAGTAATGATGTTGATATGAGTAATGCTGCAAGAGCTGAGTATGCAAATAATCTTGAAGCTGCAGCATTTATCAGAATTCATACAAATGGTTCAACTGACAGCAGTGCCTCGGGATGTATGACTGTATGTCAGACAAGCGCAAATCCATATAATTCTGATATTTATAGTGAATGTAAGACACTTTCAACAGATGTTTTAAATGAACTTTCTGCCGCAACGGGAGCTAAGTCTGAGGGAGTATGGGAAACAGATTCCATGAGTGGAATTAACTGGAGTAAAGTTCCTGTAACTATAGTTGAGGTAGGATATATGACAAATCCTGATGAAGAGGCCAAACTTACTACAACTGATTATCAAGTTAAGATTGCAAAAGGAATAGCAAATGGAATAGATAAGTTCCTGACAGGACATTAATTCCTGCCGGAACGAAGCAGATTAATTTCGCCGGCGGTAAGCCGGCGAAAGCCGCCTATAGGAAGATTTTCATCAAGCGAAAGCTCACCCATGGATAGTCGTTTAAGATATGTTACCTCCAGGCCTGATGCATGAAACATTCTTTTTACCTGGTGATATCTGCCTTCTGTTATGGTGAGTTCTATTTTGGAGGTGTTTTTTTCGGTATCCGTATCAATAATAACAAGTTCAGCCGGTAGCGTAGGTGTATCATCTCCTATATCCAGTCCACGACTGAATGCTTCGATATGAGAGCTATTCGCTATTCCGTCTATATCAGCATAATATGTTTTATTGACATGTCTTACCGGTGACAGCAGATCGTGAGATAACTGTCCATCGTCAGTAATAATAAGCATTCCTTCAGTATCAAT
>JBJEMQ010000142.1:0-11218 GCA_051879755.1 Coprococcus sp.
AATATCTGTATCAATGGTATTTTCCGTGATGGCAGATCTGTGTGTTGGCGGAATAAAGCATCTTATAGAGCTTCATGCACCAATTATAAACAGAATTAATCCGGCAGCACTTATTACAGATTGTTTCTATTCTCTTAATGTATATGATGATTATTCTGTTTTTACGCAGAAGATAGTGATTATGGCAGTAGAGTCAGTGGTACTTACAGTTATTGCTTTTATGATGATAAGGAGAAATAAGTATGCAAGTATTTAAAACATTTTTTATGATATTGAATAAGTATAAAGGGCAAGTCATAATGTATGTTTGCATCTTTTGTGGTTTGCTTACTGTCTTTATAAAGACTAACTCAAAAAATAATACAACAGATTATACAAAAGCTTCATGTGACTTTGCTGTATTTGATTATGATGACAGTGTGATGAGTCAGGCTCTTGTAGAATATCTTGAAGACGGAAATAAGGTCATTACAACAGTAAAAGATGAAAAGAAATCGATGCAGGATGCTCTTTATAACAGAGATGTAGATGCAATAGTAAGAATACCGGATGGATTTGAACAGAAAGTGATATCAGGGGAAGCAGAAGGTATTATTGACATTATTACAATACCGGATATGCAGGCTTCCATGCTGTTTGAACAGGAACTTGATAGCTTCCTTAACATGGCATGTACATATGTTAATGCAGGTTATGACATTAATCAGGCCATAGACAGGACAAATGAGGCTCTCAATGTAACAGTTGATGTATCACTTCCGGATGGTGGAGAAAAGAACACATATAGTAATATGTATTATTTCTTTAATTATCTTGGATGGATCATAATGGCGATGATTATTGCCGCTATAACTCCGGTGCTTGTGGTATTTGATAAAAGGGAATTGAGAAACAGAATAGAGTGCTCGTCATATAAATTTGTTAATCTGAATAAAGAGCTTATTTTTGGTATGATTATAACAGGAATAGGAATCAGTGTAGTATTCACAATCCTTTCTGTAATACTTTCACATGGGGATGTAATTTCCATGAAAGGCGTTATGTGGATACTTAATATGTTATGTTATTTTTCTGTAGCCATTGCTGTTGCTTTTTTGACAAGTAAGATTACGGATAAGCTTCATGTAATATCAATTATTTCAAATGTTGTTTCTCTTGGAATGAGCTTCCTGTGTGGTATATTTGTACCTGCAGAGTTCCTTTCTGAAGGTGTACTTAAACTGGCTCATTTTCTTCCTGCATACTGGTACAGCCAGGCTGTGAGAAATATAGATTTCCGGATGAGTGAAAATATGAATTCTATTCTTATTGCGATGGGAATTCAAATTCTATTTGCTATAGCTATAATAGTTATAGGAATGGTAGTAAGTAAGAAAAAAAGGCAAATGGCATAAAATGGTAACAAGAACGAAACATAATAAAATTACTGCATATAATTAAGAAAAAGCTGTTTGGTGGTTTTATGTATTCGTACAACAAAGCATGCATATCACATATAAATAATAAGCCCTGCGTGATGGATGTAAATCATTTGTCAAGGGAAAATAGGGATTTCAGAACTGCATTGTGGACCGGATGTAATTGTCAGATGACACTTATGTGTATTCATGAGGGAGAGTGTATTGGGATTGAGGTCCATGAAGAAACAGACCAGATGATAAGGGTGGAGGCAGGCTGTGGAATATTTGAATTTGGCCCGGGAAAATGTAATATGATGTCAAGACATAATGTTAAGTGTGGTGATGTAGTTTTTGTCCCGGCAGGAACATGGCATAACATAACAAATGTCGGAGATTTTCCGCTGAAGCTGTCATCTGTTTATGCACCGCCACATCATCCATGGAATGTGGTTCAGGAAAAAAAGAATAGTTAGTAAATGCAATTGAAGCCGGATGTGTAATTGTTTTAATTACACACCCGGCTTCAAAAAATTACAACAATCTCTATTTATTGTCTCTTTCGGCATCAAGCATAGCACGAACCTTCATTGAAAGTCCAAACAGATTGATAAAGCCTGTAGCGTCCTTATGGTCATAAAGATCACCTGTAGTAAATGAAGCAAGACTTTCTGAGTAAAGTGTATAAGGTGATGTAGTACCGGCTTTAATAATATTACCTTTATAAAGCTTTAATTTAACATGACCGGTTACACGCTCCTGTGTTTTTTCAACAAATGCCTGTAAGCTTTCACGAAGTGGGCAGAACCATTTTCCTTCGTATACAAGGTCGGCAAATTTGGTAGCAACAAGCTTTTTATATGCAAGTGTATCGCGGTCGAGAATTAATTCCTCAAGCTGTGTATGAGCTTCCATGAGGATAGTTCCACCAGGAGTTTCATATACACCACGAGATTTCATACCAACAACACGGTTCTCAACAATATCGATTATACCAATACCATGTTTTCCGCCTAACTTGTTAAGTTCGCGGATTATATCTGAAACCTTCATCTCTTTACCATTAATAGCAGTAGGAACACCTTTTACAAAATCAAGTTCAACATACTCGCCTTCATCAGGTGCTTTCTCAGGTGATACACCAAGAACGAGAAGGTCGTCATAGTTTGGTTCATTTGCAGGGTCTTCAAGCTCAAGGCCTTCATGGCTGATGTGCCAGATGTTACGGTCACGGCTGTATGAATGGGATGCATCAAATGGAAGATCAATACCATGCTGCTTGCAATATTCAATTTCATCTTCACGAGACTGCATAGTCCATTCAGGCTGTCTCCAAACTGCGATAACCTTGATGTCCGGAGCAAGAGCCTTAATAGAAAGCTCGAAACGAAGCTGGTCATTACCTTTTCCTGTTGCACCATGGCAGATGGCAACAGCACCCTCTTTACGTGCTATTTCAACGAGCTTCTTTGCAATAAGTGGTCTTGCAAATGAAGTACCAAGCAGATATTTGTTTTCATATACAGCATTTGCCTGTACAGTAGGAACTATGTACTCATCACATAATTCATCAACAACATCACAAATATATAATTTTTCTGCACCTGAATATTTTGCTCTCTCTTCAAGACCATCGAGCTCACTTTCCTGTCCTACATCAATACAGGCACAGATTACTTCATAATCATAAGTTTCTTTTAACCATGGAATGATAGCAGTAGTATCAAGTCCACCTGAATAAGCCAATATAACTTTTTCCTTAGCCATTTTTATAATCCTCCTTAATAATAAGTATCCCAGGCTATTATGCCCACTGGGTTAAATATACAACGCAGATGAATATTATGCAAGTTTTTTTTATAATACAATACATAATATACAGAAACAAATGTATATATTATTGTATGAAAGCTGCCGGAAAAGCTTAAAAAATGGCTGTTTTTGAAAGGTTTTGCATGAATTAATGAAAAAGAATGCATAATATACAATAAAAATGTATATTTATTAAGCGGGGGGATTTTATAATCTGATGCTGAACACTCGTGACTTAAGTTATGAGATGAATGAAAAAAATAATCGAAATATACAGAAGTTTACTGTAATAAAATGAAATTAGAAAAGATATTATTAAAAAACTATTGCATAATATACATAAAAAGTGTATATTTATAAAAATAATGATGGTTTTATACACTAAATATGCATAATTCGTGAATATGATTTAAAGACGATACATAGTAACCGTAAGACGGTTGACTATAAAATGTAATGAGAGTAATATTTAGAATATGTGTGCATGAATGCGGCGTATTAATTTTAAAAATGAAGATAAATAATAAAAATATTAAGTACTATGGAGGCACAAAATGATTAAAGTAGGAATTATAGGTTCTACAGGGTATGCAGGACAGGAAATAGTAAGATTACTTCTTGGACATAAGGAAGCAGAGATTGTATGGTATGGTTCAAGAAGCTTTATAGATAAGAAATACTATCAGGTATATGGCAATATGTTCCGGATTGTTGATGCAACATGTATGGATGATAATATGGAGGAGCTTGCCAATCAGGTGGATGTTATATTTACAGCAACTCCTCAGGGGCTGTGTGCATCACTTGTAAATGAGGATATATTATCAAAGGTAAAAATTATAGATTTAAGTGCTGATTTCCGTATAAAAGATGTAAATGTATATGAGGAATGGTATAAGATAGAACATAAGAGTCCGCAGTTTATAGATGAAGCAGTCTATGGGCTTTGTGAAATAAACAGAAACGATATAAAGAACTGTCGTTTGCTGGCAAATCCGGGCTGCTATACAACGTGTTCTATTCTTTCATTATATCCACTTGTTAAAGAAGGAATTGTTGATGCAAATTCAATTATAGTGGATGCTAAGTCAGGAACATCAGGTGCAGGACGCGGAGCTAAGATAGCAAATCTCTATTGCGAAGTAAATGAGAGCATAAAGGCATATGGTGTTTTAACTCACAGACATACACCGGAGATAGAAGAACAGCTTGGTTATGCAAATGGAAGCCCTATAAATATTATATTTACACCGCATCTTGTTCCTATGAACAGAGGAATCCTTGTTACAGCTTATGCTAATCTTGCAAAAGATGTAGATTATGATACTGTAAGAGCTGCATATGACAAATATTATGCAGATGAGCGGTTTATTCGTGTCCTTGATAAGGATGTGTGTCCTGAGACAAGATGGGTTGAGGGCAGTAATTATGTAGATGTGAATTTTAAGATAGATAACAGGACAAACAGAATAATTGCAATGGGAGCACTTGATAATCTTATTAAGGGGGCAGCAGGACAGGCTGTTCAGAATATGAATATTATGTTTGGTTTTGATGAAGACGAAGGACTTAAGGCAGCACCTATGTTCCCATAAGTCAAAAATGCAATTTACAATAAAGACTGAATTCAGAGGTGATATTACATGAAGATAATACCCGGAGGAGTTACAACACCTATAGGTTTTAGGGCGGCAGGACTTCATGTAGGCATAAGAAAAAATAAAATGAAGAAGGACATGGCACTTCTTGTTAGTGATGTGCCGGCTCAGGCAGCAGGCGCATTTACATTAAATGCGGTACAGGCTGCTCCGGTTATATGGGATAAACATCTTGTTGCAGATAATGGCGTGTGTCAGGCACTTGTAGTAAATAGTGGTGTGGCAAATACATGTACAGGTGAGGCGGGGTATCAGGATACCATAACTATGGCAGAACATACAGCAGCTGCACTTGGGATAGAAAAAGAGCTTGTAGCAGTTGCATCGACAGGTGTTATAGGAATGAGACTTCCAATGGAAACTGTAATGACAGGAATAGACAGTCTTGTTCCGGAGCTGGCATATGATATAGATGCAGGCAGCCGGGCAGCAGAGGCTATTATGACAACAGATTTGTACAAAAAAGAAATGGCTGTTACTTTGGATATAAAAGGAAAGCAGGTAACCATAGGTGGTATGTGTAAGGGCTCAGGAATGATTAACCCGAACCTTGGAACAGTTTTAAGCTTTATCACAACAGACCTCAACATAAGTTCGGAGCTTCTAAACAAAGTGCTGATAAAAGATGTTGCAGATACATATAACATGGTTTCTGTAGATGGAGATATGTCTACAAATGATACAGTTATGATATTTGCAAACGGTATGGCGGGAAATGATGAACTGACAGAAGCAGATGAAGATTTTGAAGCCTTTGTAGAAGCGATAAGATATATAAATACTACATTTGTCAAAAAAATTGCATCTGATGGAGAAGGTGCAACCAAGATGTTTCAGGTAGATATAGCAGGCATGTCTGCAAAGGAACCGGCCAGAAAGTTAGCAAAGGCAATTGTATCATCAAATCTCGTTAAATGCGCCATGTATGGCGAGGATGCAAATTGGGGCAGAATAGTATGTGCCATGGGACAAAGCGGCATTCCGTTTGACCCATACAAGGTGGATATTATTATAACAAGTGTGGCAGGTCATTTGAAAATTGTCGAAAACGGAATTACAACAGATTATGATGAGCGGGAAGCTACACGAATACTATCTGAAAAACAGATAAGGCTTATAGCGGATATGAATATGGGTGAGTTTGGTGCAACTGCATGGGGGTGTGATCTTACCTATGATTATATAAAAATAAATGCGGATTATAGAAAATAATACGAAGATGGCATTTGCATGTTGAGTTTTTCAGAAGCAGGACTTAGAATTGACATAAAAATCGAATACTATTTTGAAAGAGAGGAAAAAGTAAGATGGTAAAAGGTGATTATACAGTAGACCAGGTAATAGAAAAGGCACAAACGCTTATAGAGGCTTTGCCTTTTATACAAAAATTTCAGGGCGCAACAGTAGTAGTAAAGTATGGCGGAAGCGCTATGCTCGATGAAAATCTTAAGTATAATGTAATTAAAGATGTTGCACTTCTTAAACTTGTAGGCATGAAGCCTGTTATTGTACATGGCGGCGGTAAGGAAATCAGTAAATGGGTTGAGAAAGTTGGTAAGGAAGCAGAATTTATCAATGGTCTTCGTGTGACTGATGCCGAAACAATGGAGATAGCAGAGATGGTTCTTTCAAAGGTAAATAAGAGCCTGGTAAGTCTTATGCAGAAGGTTGGACTTAAGGCTGTAGGTATAAGCGGAAAAGACGGAGGAATGTTTACCGTTAAAAAGAAATTTCCGGGAGGCAAGGATATCGGTTTCGTAGGTGAAGTGACAAAAGTAGATACAACTGTACTTACCTCACTTATTGAAAATGATTTTATACCTGTTATCGCACCTATTGGGGTAGATGAGAATTATGACAGTTTTAATATAAATGCTGATGATGCAGCATGTGCTGTGGCTACAGCTCTTGATGCAGAGAAGCTGGTATTCCTTACAGATATAGAAGGCGTATTTATCGACCCGACAGACAAGTCTACTCTTATATCAGAGATGGATATAAATGAAGCAAAAGAAATAATTGATAAGGGTGTTGTAGGTGGTGGTATGCTGCCAAAACTCAACAATTGTATTGCTGCTATGGAAAATGGAGTAGCCCGTGTGCATATTCTTGATGGACGTCTTGAACATTGCCTGCTTCTTGAGTTCTTTACTCAAAAGGGTATTGGAACAGCTATTTTAAAAGAACCATTATTCTAATGATTATAGATGATTTGCTGTATGAACAAAAAATAGTTTTTGAATACTAAAGTGTGCAAGAGGGACTGCCAATGTGATGGCAGTCTCTTTTGCAATTCTTAATCTTAATTAAATAGTAACAAAATTGAAATATAATATTGTAAATCTGAAAACAATTCGCTAAAATATCAATGTGTATTTCTATGCCTCCGGACTGGGGGTATATAATGAAACTGAATAAAAAAATAGTATCAGGGCAATGTATGATTCTGATTATGATTTTTGTTATGCTGATGCTTTGCGGATGTGGTAAAGAGACACTTGTTTTAAATGAAGATAAAGATATACCAGGTGATGTTTCCGGGGACGTGTTGCAGGATGATATTGCTGATGATGAATCAGGAACAGAGGAAGCGGATAATCAGTATGACGTGAATCAAGAGAGTGTAGTTGATGATATATCAGGCAGCTTTGAAGATGTTGTGACTGTATTTGTCTGTGGGGCGGTTAAAAATGAAGGTGTGTATGAGCTTCCGGCAGATTCAAGAGTTGAAGATGCTCTTAAAGCTGCAGGTGGATTTGCCGAAGCTGCAGATACTGCGGCAGTAAACAGGGCTGATAATATATATGACGGGCAGAGAATATATTTTCCTTATGAAGGTGAAGAACTTACGCAGCAACAATTTCTACAGGAGGACGATAATACTCTTATTGATATTAATCATGCCGATAAAGAAACTCTCATGACATTGCCAGGCATTGGTGAAACAAAAGCAGAACATATTATAGAATACAGAGAGAAATATGGAAGCTTTGAATATATAGAAGATATAAAAAATGTTAATGGAATAGGCGATAGCATTTACCAGAAAATCGAGGAATATATTACTGTAGGTAAATAATATTGATTATGTAAAGGATTATCTGCCTTGGCGCGAAGTGAACAGAAAGGGGTGCGCATATGAAAAAAGTACTTGTAGTAGATGATGAGAAGTCAATAGTTAAAGGATTGAAATTCAGCCTTGAACAGGATGATATGGAGGTCGATACGGCTTATGATGGAGGAGAGGCATTTGAAAAAATCAAGAATAATGATTATGATATTGTGCTTCTTGATATAATGCTTCCGGTATATACAGGTACGGAAGTCTGCCAGATGGTAAGAGAATTTTCAAATGTTCCTATTATTATGCTTACTGCCAAGGGTGATGATATGGATAAAATTATGGGACTTGAATATGGCGCTGATGATTATATAACAAAACCATTCAATATTCTTGAGGTAAAGGCAAGAATAAAGGCAATTCTGAGAAGAAGTGGTAAAAAGGCAGTATCATCAAAACCTTCAAATATAATGGAGATAAATGGTATGAAGGTAGAACTGGATAGCCGCCGCGTATTTGTTCAGGGTAAGGAACTTAATCTTACGGCAAAGGAATTTGATTTATTGGAGCTTTTGATGGCACATCCAAATAAAGTATATTCCAGAAATGAATTGCTGGATACAATATGGGGAAGCACTTATCCGGGAGACGCAAGAACGGTAGATGTACACGTAAGAAGACTTAGAGAGAAGATAGAGACAAATCCGGGAGAACCTGTGTATATTCATACAAAATGGGGCGTAGGATATTTCTTTAAGGGTTAAATAGTAATATATGGCAGTTGGGACACAGGGATTATGAAAGATACGTCAAATAACGAGGAATTACAGTTACAATCAAATAGTAATGCAGGTAAGAAGCTTCGCATAAGCCAGCAGGCAGTTATCTTTATCATTATAACCGTATGTGTCGCTGCTATCTCACTTATTATTTCCAGCGCAATGACTACAACAGTAAGTTCAAAGAATAACAGAGAATTTGAAAAAAGTATAAAAAATAATTCAGAATATCTTATGTATGTATTAAATGGATGTTATTCTGCTGATGGTAATTTTGAGGGAGCGAAGGATACAATAAATGCAATGGCTTCTGCGTGTTCCGGCAGGGTTATGCTGGTAGACAACTTATATAAAGTAGTACTTGATTCGTATAATGAGGATACCGGAAAATATATGATAGATAGAGACATTCAGAAAATTATGAATGGGGAAATAACAGATGTTCATTATATTATAGAAAATCAGTATCAATATATTTATCCAATAGTAAATAATGAAGGCTATATAGATGCAGTAGCAGTTATTGCAGCCAGAATGGATGCTTTAAATGAGCTGAATGAGCATACTCGTCAGCGTGCTCATATTATCGAAATAATGTTTGTTATTATAGGCGGACTTCTTGGTTACTTTATTTCATATTTATCAGTAAGGGATATTAAATGTATTAAACGCAAGCTGGGAAATATGAAAGACGGGTTGAATGAGCAGATTGAGGGCGAGGGGCTGTTTGCAGAAGCAGGTGCGCTGACAGATGATATAAATCATGTATTTGCAAAGGCACAGTTGCTGGAGGAGTCACGTCAGGAATTTGTGTCAAATGTATCACATGAGTTAAAAACGCCTATTACATCTATGAAAGTATTATCAGAGTCTATACTTATGCAGGAAAATGTTCCGGCAGAGATGTATAGGGAATTTATGAATGATATTGTACAGGAGATAGACAGAGAGGCACAGATAATCAGTGATTTGCTTACACTTGTAAAAACTGATAAAGGACCGGAGAGTCTTAATTTTGAAAGTGTAAATATGAATGAGCTGATGGAGGTTATTTTAAAGAGACTTAAGCCGCTGGCAGAGAAGAGAAATATCGTTATTACTTTTGAAAGCTTCAGAGAGGTTACTGCTGATATAGATAAGGTAAAGTTTACATTGGCTATATCGAATCTTATAGAAAATGGAATAAAATATAATGTAGATGGCGGCTGGATTAAAGTATCTCTTAATGCTGACCATAAAAACCTTTATATCAAGGTGGCAGACTCAGGTGTTGGTATACCTGAGGACTGCATTGAGCATATATTTGAAAGATTTTACAGAGTTGATAAGGCCAGAAGCCGTGATACAGGCGGAACGGGTCTGGGGCTTGCAATTACAAAGAATATTATTGCGATGCACAGAGGCACTATAAATGTATACAGTGAACCGGGAAAGGGAACAACATTTACTGTTAAAGTACCTATGAATTATATAGGAAATAAATAAGGATACGTTATGAAAAGAAACAAAGGCAGGCTTTTTGCAATATTGCTTATGGTATTGGTGGCTTTTTCTCTTGCGGGATGTAGGTTAGGCAATGATAAAAGTAACCAGATGCAGAGCGAGGATAATAAAACAAACGATAATCAGATAACTATTGAGCTGTATTATGTGGATGCAAATCGTCAGGATTATGTAATAGAGGAATATAATATAGATCAAATGACTACAGTGGAGAATATGATAGACAATATTATGGGCAGGATGATTGAATCAGGCGAGAGTCAGGCAGCATATACACCTGTGCCGGAAGGAATGTCTTATCAAAGATATTCTTATGATGGACATGGGATGGTTACTATTGTTTTTAATATGGATTATGAAAATACTTCAGTATATAATCAGATTATATGTAAGGCGGCATTTACAAATACCTTGTGTCAACTCGAAGCAGTAGATTGTGTAACATTTGAGATAGTAAATCTGATAAATGAAGAGGTTGTAGATGAAACATATAGCTCAGGAGATTTTGCCAGACTTAAAAATGTACTGGCTTCAGACTGTCAGGCATTGATATATTATCCTTATGATGATGGCACAAGGCTTAAGGTTGTAGATACAATACTTGATATGTCACGTAAGGAGTCGCTTGAAGAGCAGATTATTGAGAAACTTAAGGATGCAAATAATTCAGGATACGCATGCCCGTTTGCAGAGAATGTTACGGTGAATTACGTGACTACAGAAGATGGTGTATGTACAATAAGTCTGAATGACAAGTTTTTAAAGGGAAAAGAAGGACTTGATAATAGTGTAATTGTATATTCGATTGTTAATTCATTATTAAGTCTTGATTATGTGAATGAGGTACATTTTTCCATAGAAGGAAGCGAAGAGCCTTTAATGGGTGATATGGATTTATCTATAGGGTATAGAGGTAAATATTCATTCACAGACTAAGGAGGATTAGATATAAAAAGACCACTGTTTTGGGGTGCTGTTGCATTTGTGCTTGGAGAGGCATGGGCCATG
>JBJEMQ010000143.1:0-2614 GCA_051879755.1 Coprococcus sp.
TTCTGTCATCAACAGAGTATATTCCCATTGTGCTGACGGTGAACCATCTTCTGTATATATAGTCCATCCATCATCAGCATCCTGGTAAACATCAGGCGCTCCAAGATTTATCATTGGTTCTATGGTAAATGTCATACCGGGAGCTATAACATAATCCTTGCCCGGCTGTCCTATATGGCTTACATATGGGTCTTCATGTATCTCAAGGCCTACTCCATGACCACCTATTTCACGAACTACAGAATAGCCCTGCTCTGTGGCAAATTTATTTATAGCATAACCTATATCACCTATAGTACAATATGGTTTGCAAACTTCTACACCTATGTCAAGTGCCCTCTTTGTATCTTCAACCAGCTTTCTCCAGACAGGGTCTACATCTCCAAGCATAAACATTCTTGAAGAATCACCAAAATAGCCATTATACATCGTGGTGCAATCTATATTTACAATATCTCCATCCTGTAGAATCTGCTCTTTACTTGGAATACCATGACATACTACATCATTTATAGATATACATACACTCTTTGGATAACCTTCATATCCAAGGCATGCAGGGACTGCATTTATGGATTTTGTATATTCATATATAATACTGTCAAGTTCCTCCGTTGATACTCCGATTTTTACAAATGGTGTTATATAATCAAGAACCATTGTATTTATACGTGATGCCTCTCTTATACCTTCTATCTGCTCAGCTGTTTTAATCATCTTTCTTGTCGGTATCTTATATCCTCTGTTCTTCATATCCTCAAGCTTTTCATCCATCATCAGATGGCATGCTTTATACTTTTTTCCACTTCCGCACCAACATATATCATTTCTTCCAAGCTTCATAACTATTCCTCACTTCTCATACTATCCGTTTTTGAATTAATTTACTGTATATATTCTTATAAATCCGGATTCTGCTTCATTTACACTGCTCTGTGCATCTACCTATTATACAATCTGTGTTATAATTTGTACATATACATGTGTCCAAAATTACTACTTATTTGTTGATAAATATTTTTCAACATATCTGTAATAATTAAGTTCCGTAATACTATTAGCCGCAGTAAACTTATCTGCCACATATGACTTCATATTTTCTACCTGGGTTTCAGAAATCTCCGCTTTGCTATATGATACTATATTTCCTATATTTGCATTATAGGAAAAATCATCTGTAATAAAGCTTCTATCAGGAAATATTACAAGTCCCTGCGAATCTGATAAAATGTCCTGACCTATTATTAATCTTGAGTCATATTCAAGTCCTAACAGATTAGATACGGTTGGAAGAATATCTATGCTGCTACACACCTTATCTACCTCTATAGGCTCGCTCATAGAAGCCGACCAGATAATAAGTGAACTCTTGTACTCTTCAAAATCATCTTCAAGCATATAACCTGCCAATTCATCAAGCACATACATATTGTCATAAGGTACATGGTCTCCCGCCAAAACAATAAGAGTGTTATCAAGCAAATCATGTGATTCTAATTCATCAAGAAGCTCTGTAACTGCAGCTTCAAGCTCATACTGGGATGCCAGATACGCCTTTGTTGTTTCACTATAATCAAGATTTTCAACAATATCCCAATTCTTTCTGCTTATATAATTACTGTCATAGCTGTATATTACATGCCCACTTACAGTCAGATAATATACGTTAAAAGGTTGCTTATCTATCCACTCATCTACCGTATCCTGTACCATAATAAGATCCGACTGCGGCCATGGTACATCACCATTTTCATCATACTGTTCAGGAAGACCTGAACCATTTGCACGCCAGTCATATCCAAGTGCAGTATGTGTTATATTCCTGTCATAATATGTATAGTCATTATTATGATAACCTATTGAAGTATACCCCTTTCTGTTAAGCTGATTGGCAAGCGAAAATATCATTCCGTTCTCATTTGTACCTGCTTTATACATACTCAGATACTCTCCATTTTTTGTAGGACTGCCCATAAGATTTGCATATTCTCCACCAAGAGTTGAACCATACCAAAGAGGCTGATAGTAATTATTAAACACAAAGCCCTCATTTGCCAGTTTTGAGAGATTTGGAAATAAACCGGACTCAAGTGCATATCCGGAAAAGCCCTCCGCTGTAATGACTATAACATTATAACCTTGAAACATCCCTGTATATTCATTTTTATTTGTTGGCTTAAGGCTCTGAAAATAAGCACTAAGAGAGCTTATTCCATCACTTTGTGCCTCCTTGTTAATCTCATCAAAATCTATATCAAGTACATTTGGAGAAGTATCCACCGGTTCTATATCTTCACCTGTTGTTTCCTCGTTCAGGCCTTTATCATCTGTGTCTCCAATATCCCTAAGATTAATATCTGATATATTATTATTTATATCTTTGAAATCATTCCCTGTATTACTATTGACACTAACCATCTGAAAACTCAATTCTCCACTATCTTTTTTTCCTGAAATTGCCTCACGCATATCTACTATAAATGCTTCGCATACTCCCAGTTTCTCTACTGCCATATCGACAGAAGTATACTGCCTGTATATCTGATAGGCGCTATAAAGCTTATTTTCCTCTACCTTCATAAGCATAATATTTGAAATATAAACAATCACAACA
>JBJEMQ010000144.1:0-11174 GCA_051879755.1 Coprococcus sp.
TGCAACAGCACCACGCTTAATCTGCATTGTCACGCCTCCTAATGTCTGGTCTACAAACTCTTCCATATTTTCTACACTATAACCATTACCAAGCGTATTTCTCCATTCATCAATTAATCCACAATCCTGCTTTATCGTTATCTGAAAGGTATACTGTTCAGCAGCTATATCTGCGAAATCACAAACTGCTTTTGCTGTTCTGCCTCCACTTGTTACATCCTGATAGATACCGCTAATAGTAAATTCTTGTTTTCTGCCACATGTATTCAATATAAGTGTATCACCCACCGACTTCTCAAGTTCTTCGGCCATCATACACGACAAAGCAATCTCCATGTCTTCTGCAGGTCGGCTGCCTTCCAGATATCTCAGTCCATATCCTGCACATTTTCCGGTATCGATATGTATTCCTACATATTCCCCATCCTTTCCAACAGCCTGCAGCCTTACTCTTTTTAAACTATCAAATCCAATGATAGTTCCTTGTTCCTTTTCTGCCATCAGAAGTTCTTCTGCCGCACTTTTTCTTGACTCCAATTCATTCCCCTGCTCTACCTCAAGAAGCACATCACACACAGAACTGCCCATATAAGTAATGAATTCTTCATTTTCCATAGTTTTAATCATTCTATATGGTACAAACATAATAAATGATACTATCAGAAGCAAACCAAATATTATGCCATACCCTTGCCTCATCTCACAAAATCCCAGCAGCAGATTGATAGGAATCCTCTTTGACTTATGAATACCATCTGTAACAGTTGATTTCTTATAACCAAATCCCTTCTCCGTTACAAGCAAATCTGTCACAGATGCCCTTCGCAGCTTTCTAAGTACATTCTTGGAAAATATAATTACAATAAAATATATTGCAATACACACCGGAACAGCAAAAATCATACCTGACATACCAGTTTTTTGTTCGCCAAATGTACGATTCATATGACCTGTGAACATCGACACCAAAAATATTGAAATAAGCATTCCCAATATACATCCTGCTCCCATAAGGATTTTGATTTTTCCAAGATATAAATTGCGTATCCCCTTTCCTGAGATGCCAAGGGCTTTCATTGTACCTATTTCCTTCATATCCTCTTCCAGTTCTGCCAATATGGTATATCGAAGGCAAATCATAGCAATCACAATAAGCAGTATTCCTGTAAGCACGAGAACCAATGCCATCATAATATCTGTCATAGCACTGAGCAGGAATATTATTGTATATGTTACAGCCTGGCCATTCTTAGGCAAATTTTTTTCACTCTGCTCATATTCTGTCTGATAAGCAGCAGCCTGTGAACTATCATTAAAATATGTCTCTATAAGATATTCCGTCTCCCCTGCAGCACCAAACATCTCATCAAAATCCTTGTCACTTATCAAAAATCGTGTTGAAGAACATAATGTGGAATTCATTTGTCCATCATATATATATTCTGTTACAACAAAAGTTTTCTCCCTGCTTTTGCTTTTAATTAATATGGTATCACCAATATTAATTTTATAGTCATCTAAAAGTATGACCGGTACACCGATTTCCCCCGGTTCTACCTCCACCTTATTCCTGCTTCCATCCAACAGAACATCGTATTTCTCATTCTGTTTTACAAGGCTGATATCAATTCTGCAATCAGACAGAGTATATGAAGCATCAATATTTTCTTTATACTTTATATCTGTCGACTTTAACGGAATTACAGTTATCTCATCTCCATACAGATCAATCATGGGAACTGTCTGCCAATACTCCACCCCGGGATAATTGCTGTTAAATTCATCAATATCCTTCTGGTCCAACTCCCCTTTATGCATCTGCAGAAAATGTGGTGGTCTTGAGGTTTTATACATATCAGTAATGGATGTAAAAAGCTGCGTAAGCATCAGACACACTGAAACTGCCAATGTAACGGAAAGAGTCATAAATCCTAATATAATTAGATTGTTCCATGGATTTCTTTTAAAATCGTTCTTTAGAAGCTTAAAATACATATATGTTCCTCCTGGTAATTTGTATTATCCCTCACTTAGTTTCAAAGGCATTTCGTCATTTTCCTTTATTTACCTTTATCATTCTTATTCCTCTGCTTCTTCCTATTGTAGAAGCAGCAATCACCATTCCTATTCCTGCAATTATAAGAAGAAATCCTATTCCTCTTCCGGCTCCTGTTCCAATTATTCTTCCGACGCTTTCCACAAGGATTCCATTCTCTGACAACATTGGTTCAAAAATGTAATCCGACAACACACCACAACTCGCATATGCAAGTACAGTACCCGACTGTGTAATGAGACTTATAAAACCCCACACTCTTCCCTGCAGTTCATTTGGAATGCTAACTCTCGCCAATACATCTGCACATGTATTTATAAACGGAAGAGTTAAGAAAAACATAAAAAATCCTGCACCTGTTATAATCAGATTACGATTACAACCTGAAAGAGCCATAAATATTCCGCAACAGGCACCTGATACACACAGAACTTTTGCATAATTACCACTGATTCCTTTTACTCCAATCCAGATACTTCCTACAAGCATACCGACAGCACATAGAGATTCCAGAATTCCAACAGTCTTTGCATCACTGACTGCCAACACCATAGGGCTGCTAAGAGTCTGCACAAATCCAATAAAGAAGCACACTAATGTCATTATAATTACAAGTGACATCATGCCTTTATTTTTTATAATCACATTGAAGCCCTGCTTTAGCTCCTGTGTTAAGCCTGCGGTCTGCCTTTTTAACGGCTTCGGAATTGCTTTTCTGACTAATGCCACTATAGTTACAGTAATAAAAAAAGTACATATATCCAGAAGCAAAATCAATCGTATATCTGAAACTGCAAGAAGCATTCCTGCCAATGCAGGTGAAATCAAATATTTTGCATTTCCTGCCATCTGAACCATTCCGCTCGCCTTATCATATTCATCCTCAGTCAAAAGGTCAGTTATAGTCGCCCTATAAGAAGGCTCAAGCAGTGCCACAAAAACGGCATTAAAGGTGACTCCGATTAAAATAGGTAGCATACTGTCATCTCCCGCATTTATTCTCCACAAAATATACATAAGTCCCATCCCCGAAAGCAAATCGCCAATAATCATCAGCAGCCTTCTGTCATACCTGTCTGCTAAAACTCCGCCGAGCGGACTTAAAAGAATAGTCGGCAGATATGCAAGTAATGTTACAAGCGACACATAACTTACACTTCCGGTCAATTTATATACATATACCGACAATGCAAATGCTGTCATTCCACTTCCAATAGAAGATATTATTTCTCCAATCCAGATCATTAAAAATTTTTTCATACTCCAAACCTCTTTCTTAATTATACTTGTTTATAGACCGACCGTCGGTCAATATGTATTTCAAAGAATAGAAGGTAACACAATGTACCTTCTGATTCTATCTACATACTTTTATATGTTTTAGCAATTACATATACTCACTTAACTAAAAACTCCAATATTTCTTTGCTACCTCAAGAAACCTGCCTTCCTCTATACCAAGCATCTTCTCAAGCATCATAATCATGGCATTGAATATCTTCTGTGCCTTTTCCGGTTCTACCCGGAAGATTCCATCATCCAACAAGGTACTTGAAGCAGCCAGAAAAATCTGCATATACTGCTCAGGATAAGCACACTCAAAGACTCCCATCTGTATACCTTCATCAACAATCTGCGTCAATACAGGTGTAAGAATATTAATTACAGATACAAGTGTCTTTTGATGCATCAGAGCATTCTCCGGCTTATGCATCTCTTCAATAATTGCCTCATCTGTTTTCTCATCTGCACGTGCTGAAAGGAAAACATACAATATTTTTTCTTCCGGAGTCGAATTAGCATCTGATGCAACTTCTTTCACCTTTTCTGCAATTCTGTCAGAAGTCTTGCAAATAACTGCATCAAGCACATCCTCTTTTGATTTAAAATAGTGGTAGAATGTTCCTTTTGCAATTCCTATATCATTTAATATGTCATTTACACTACACTGCGCATACCCCTTTGAAGCAAACAGCCTTGCTGCCGTATCAATTATTTCGTTTTTCCGCTCGTCATGTTCTTTTACAACTCTCATTAATATTACCTGTTTCTTTCTGTGTACCGACCGTTGGTCTATTGATATAGTAATATAATTAGCAACTAATGTCAATTATTATTTTTACGAATACTTAAGTCATAGGTATTCTGCATCAAGTCATTAAAATGAGCCACCCACTGCTTAAAAACGGTAGGTGGCTCAGTTGCCTTATCATTGCACATTATTCGAAAATATCTATTTTTTCTTTAAATCTCTTATTGCATTTCCAAGCTTTATAGGATTACCATAGCGGAGTGTTGAATTTCTGAATATCTTTCCTCCCAATATTCCCATACCTATTACAGATGCATAAAGAATTATTGCTGATACCACTATCTCCCATGTCTCAACTGAACCCATGGCAACTCTGGCGAACATAGCACTATATGAGCTGATAGGAAGATATGAGCAGATTTTCATAACAACTCCATCTATATTAGTAAGCTGTGTCAAAACTACAAAATATACAATCATAACAAGCATCTGTGCTGTTCCGGCGCTCTTGTTCAAATCCTCTACCTTAGATACAAGTGCTCCAAGTGCTCCATAAAGGAAAGCATATATAAGGAATCCACCCAGCCCAAATACAGCAAATGCAAGAAGAACATCTCCCGGGATATCAAGCATCATGCCAACCATATTGCCCCAGTATTCTTTATTCAACTGATATGTTCCAAGAAGGCTGACAGCTACCATACCAATCTGGAAGAATGCTGCTATAGTACCTGCAAATACCTTTCCAAATAACAGCTGTACTGATGAAGTACTTGTAACCAAAATCTCTATTGAACGGTTTCCTTTTTCATTTGCCACACCTGTTGCAATTGTAACGCCATACATAATAATTACCATGAATACTACAATGACAAGTATGTAACAATACCAGTAATTCTGCGTACTATCTTTACCAAGTATACTCTCATTTACATTAATGACAGCCTGTTCCATATCAAGGAATTCTTCTGTATCAAGATTATGAGAATTACAATAGTCCATTTTAACCAGCATGCTCATATATTCTTTAAAGCTATCTGAAGCACTGTCATACATACTCTTGTTATATACATAATAATCAAATGAATTTATAGAATTTACTGCAAATCCTGCTAGAGCACCACTCTCTTCATCCTCTAGCTGCTTCTTCAATTCATCAAGGCTTTCAGTCTTCCTGACTTCAGTATTTGACATGTATTCAGATATCACATCTGTATCTGTCAGATTATTAGGATCATATAATATATAATATTCTTCTTTGTCATCCGAATCTTCTTTATCAGATGCATCCTCCGTATCACTGTCTGAACCTTTAAAACTATCTATAACCCTCGGTGCAAACATGATACCGATACAAAGTATACATAAAAGTATTGTTGAAATAACATATGACTTGCTTCCAAAATAATTTCCAAGCTCAAACTTTAATATAGTACCTATTTTCTTCATTATCTGCTGCCTGCCTTTCCTGAAAGTTCTGCCACGTCAGTCTCTTCTTCACCAACACGTGAAACAAATATGTCATTAAGGGACGGTTCATACATTCCAAAAGATTTAATATCAATGTTAAACTTCTTTAACTCATCAAGTATCTGCCACTGGTCAGCCCCTTCTGACAGCTCGACTATAACACTATGTTTATTACTTCCAACAACCTTTACATTATCTGAAAGTTTTTCATTGAGCATCTGCTCAAGCTCTGCTACATTATAATTCGTAGCAGATATAATCTTCCTGCCTTTTCCATATTCAGCCTTTATATCATCAAGATTTCCTGAAAGTACTACCTCTCCATGATTAATGATAACTATATCCTCACAAAACTCTTCAACATAACTCATCTGATGACTTGAAAAAATGACTATCTTGCCTTCTGATATAAGTTCGCGAATAACATTCTTAAGTATCTGTGAATTTACAGGATCAAGTCCACTGAATGGTTCATCAAGTATAACTATATCAGGATTTGCTACAAGCGTAGCTGCAAGCTGTACCTTCTGCTGATTACCTTTTGACAAAGTATCAAGCTTTCTCTTTGCATATTCTGATACCTCAAGCTTCTCCAGCCATTTAGATGTACTTTTCTCAGCTTCCTTTTTACTCATTCCTCTGAGTTGTGCAAGATAAATTAACTGTTCGTTTATTATACGCTTTGGATACAGGCCTCTCTCCTCAGGCAGATAACCTACCTGATCACTTGTAAACTTAAATGGCTTACCATCAAGCATCACCTCGCCCGAATCGGCATGGAACACATCCATTATTATTCGTATAGTTGTTGTTTTACCTGCACCATTCCTACCTAAAAGTCCCAGTGCTTTTCCACTTTCTACATTAAAGCTGATACCGTGAAGAATCTCTTTTCCATCAAAGCTTTTCTTTATGTCCTTTAATTCCAGCCTCATATTTCTCTTCCTTTCTCATTTTCTTCCTTGTTTGTATGCAATAATAGTGTATGTTTTATCTTACATCTTGTCAAGTATATTTTACCATTCTATTTATTAACAAAACGTAATAATTTATAAAACAGTGAAAACATACATTCACTATTTAATTACCAAAGTATATAATATAGCAAGTAAGAATACCATCTTCATTTTGCATTGTTATCTATTCTTAAGATTTTATATATGAACATTTGGCACTATTTTATTTATCATATATTGAATTCATCAAACTCAACCTCTGACGGCAGCCGCAAATCGCCCCTTGGGCTAACCGATACAGTACCTACTTTAACACCATCCGGCATACAGTTACGCTTGAACTGCTGTCTGAAAAAGCGCGAATAGAATACCTTCTGCCATTTTTCAATTTCTTCGTCAGAAAAATTATATATATCACTTTGCTTTACTGCCTCTTTACATAAATCATATACCTCTTCCGGAGACATGCCGTAACGAAGCGTATAATACAAGAAGAAATCATGCAATATATATGAGCCTACAGTATCCTCTGTCTTTTGTGCTATAGTACCGTCTTCATTTGGAGGCAGAAGCTCCGGACTTACAGGAGTATCTATAATATCTTCTATAACAGGTGCTATTCCTGTAAAACCGTTTTTCTCCATATGATGACCAATCTCATCTACGAGTGTACGGACAAGCGTCTTTGGTATACTTGTATTTACTGCATACATACTCATGTGGTCACCATTGTAGGTACACCAGCCAAGAGCCAGTTCAGACAAGTCACCTGTGCCCACAACAAAACCGCCCTCTTTATTTGCTACATCCATAAGTATCTGTGTACGTTCTCTTGCCTGACAATTCTCATATGTTACATCCTTGACAGCCTCATCATGACCTATATCCGCAAAATGCTGTCTGACAGAAGCTGCTATACTTATCTCTCTCATATCGCATCCCAGAAGCTCCATAAGTGAAGTAGAATTGTTTTTGGTACGCTCTGTTGTTCCAAATCCCGGCATAGTTATACCAACCACAGTTTCCGACGGAAGACCGATATTCTTAACAGCCTGTGCCGATACCAGAAGTGCAAGTGTCGAATCAAGGCCACCAGATACACCAACCACAACACATTTGCACTTTGTAGCTTCTATTCTCCGCTGAAGACCTGCTACCTGCATATTAAATATAGACAGACATCTTGACAATTTATCTCTTGACGGTACAAATGGTGTCATTGGCACTTTTGCAAGAATATCCTTTTTATCCATAATCGGCTTATCGCAATATGCATGAATATACGTTCTGTCCATATAATTTTTCTTACAATCAGCAAAAGATTTATTTGCTATCCTGTCATGACGGATTTTCGTCAAATTGAAATCCCTTGTTAAAATTCCCTTTTCAAATGGCTTTATCTCTCCTAACAGCTTTCCATTTTCATACATAAGATTATGTCCTGAAAATACAAGATCCGATGTTGACTCGTACATTCCCGCAGATGCGTATACATAACCGCATATACAGCTTGAGGAAATACCGCCAATAAGATTTCTCCTGAACTTCTCCTTTCCTATTACCTCATTTGAAGCAGAAAGATTAAGAATTATTTCAGCACCATTTAAAGCCAGAAGTCTTCCCGGTGATACAGGTGTCCATGCATCCTCACATATTTCTATACCTATATTAACTTTCTCATTATCATCACCCATAGTAATGATAATATTATTGCCAAACAGCGTTTCCTGTCCGTCAGGTAATGTCACGCGGTCACTACCCGCATCATATCTTCCTGCACTAAACCATCTTTTTTCATAAAACTCACCATAATTTGGAAGATATGTTTTAGGTATAATGGCGATAATCTTTCCATTCTGTATAAATACTGCACAGTTGAACAATTCTCCATCAACCTCATATGGCAGTCCCACAACTATCGCAGCTTTTGCTGATTTATCTGTCAACTTATTTTCCGGGTTAAGTGTCATAGATGCTATATCCATAAGACCTTTCTTGGCATTGTCTATCAAATGCCTGTTTACAAATAAATCTGCACATGTATATCCTGTAAGCGAAAGTTCCGGTGTAACAATTAAATCCGTTTTGTCGCCATATTCCGTATAAATCTCTGCTATCTCTTTTACATTTGCAGCAACATTTCCAATATGAACCTTTGGTGTTACTGCTGTTATACGAAACAAATTCTTCATTTCACAATCTCCTTAATTACTCAGACTTTAATATCTGATTTATAGTCTTTATTCATCTTTCCAGAATAATTCATCTAAAGTTTTATCAAGCACCTTACAAATATCTATACATAACTTAATAGTAGGATTATAATCTCCCTTTTCTATTGCATTTATTGTCTGTCGTGACACACCTACTGCTTCTGCAAGTGCCTGCTGCGACATATCCTTTGCAGCTCTTGCGGATTTCAATTTCAAATTTTTCATATATTCCACCTCTTGGATTTCATATTTGGGGTCTGTTTCTCAAGAAATTACTCTTTTTCCGCTTTGTTATTTATTCTGAGTTTTATTGCAAATACTGTAAGAACTATAACATATAAAAACACTATTCCCATATTGAGTACAATATATGACAACTCACCATCTTCGATAAGTTTTTCTTCGCCGATAAAAACCCGTACAGTAAGAATCAAATTGATTACTCCTATAATAGAAAGTGTACACAATGTTTCTTTCGCCTTATCATATAATCTCAGATATGCATCATTTAAAATACAGATGACAGCAAATACACCTGCTGATAGAAGCATGGCAAGGCCAAGTCCCACCATACTTGTAAATAGCTTCTTATCCAAAAAAGCATCTGCGCATACTTCTGCCAAAACACATATTATTAATGAAAAATATGCTGCTCTATATGCTTTTCCTCTCGCCTGTAACTGCCTCTCATCATAATCCTGTCCCATTCTTCCTGCTGCGGATGCCTGACGCTTTTTCTTGCAGATAACTGCAACAATTGTAAAAATAATAAAAACTACGGCAAATCCTGTGGCTGCCCCTAATATATAAGCTAAACTCATTTTCAACATCCTCCTTATTCTTCTATTATTTGAATAGTGATATTCTGAAGTATATATTCAGGAGGACATTTTGTCAAGTATATATTACATTTTGTAATCATCAATTCAATCCCGGCATCCCATACTGTTTGAGGTAATGTTTGAGGGTTATCCCATTCTTCTTCCCCCCGGGTGCCGTATAGATAACCGGACATTGTTTCTTTTATTATTCGCAATAGAAGCCTATATAATCCATATCTTCAGATACCACTATGCCCCATGTATGGAAATGATTCCAGTCATCATTACTATAGATTTCATAATCTATTGCCGTATTTGCAGAATCTCCAATTAGATTATCAAAAAACTTTCTTTCATAGGAACCTTCTGAACGATGTATAATATTTGCTTCTCCACAATATGTTTCTACAATATTTTCTATATATGCTTCAGATGCATTAAATCCAAGGAATTCATACCCTGATCCCTGCAGCATCGACGGACATACAATCCATGATACATTAGTTGCTTCTGAAGGAATTTTATCCGGAAAAAATGAATAATCACAAAAAGAAGATTCCTTAAGTTTTGCAATTTCTGATTTATACTCGTAAACCATATGCTTCGGAAACAAAAGACTCAGGAAAGAACTCATATAATATACCATTACTCCTCCATAAATCGCAGCGACAAGGATCATTCCCTCTGAAGGGAAAAATTTTTTACTCGGCACAGGCTCGGGTTCGTCAAAATCCATTCCCGATTTTGCCGCTATTTTCTTTCTCTTTTTATACTGCTTAACTGCTTTTTTGTACTCGTCTTTTGATTGGAATCTATCTTTGTTCTTCCAGCGAAAACACATAACAGCCATTACTATCATAAACAATGCCGTCATAATATTTTGAAGTCTCGGATGAAGAACAGATAATACGACAAATAAAGCAGCAATTGCACCAAATAGCCATACATATACACTTATAACTCTTATTTTTTTCATTCCGTTAACTCCTTTGATAATTCATCTTAACAAAAAACAATTTGCGTCTTAAAATTCTACCACATTTCCGGATTTTCCACCACAAATTCTTATCTTATATTCAAGAACGCCCCAGCGTTCTTGCTGCGGAATGTGCGTCAGCTTTGCTGACATTTTCATCTGCACAAACATGCACAACTACAATTTTGTTCTTGAAAGAATAATACAAACATGCTAGAATCTACATTTGTGATTATTTTTCCTGACGCTTCGGATTACAGATATTTTCCGAAACAACAGGTATAACAAATGAGGAGATTATAGAAAAATGGAAACACTCAAACCAAAGCTTTTTCAAGCCATGAAGGGCTATACGGGGAAACAGCTTGTGAAGGATATTATTGCAGGCATTATAGTTGCAATAGTTGCACTTCCACTGTCTATAGCTCTTGCCATCGCATCAGGAGTTGCTCCGGAATGCGGTCTTTATACTGCAATTATTGCAGGATTTTTTATTTCATTTGCAGGAGGAAGCCGTGTACAGATAGGCGGACCTACTGCAGCATTTGTTACTATTATCTATGGCATTGTCCAGACTAATGGCATAGACGGACTTATAGTTGCTACTATAATGGCAGGTATAATTCTTATTATTATGGGAATATGCCATT
>JBJEMQ010000145.1:0-2597 GCA_051879755.1 Coprococcus sp.
AGATGTGCGGATACTGCTGTCTCTGTATACAAAACTGCCAAGAGCCTTTTTGAATGTTTTGATTATAAGAGGAAGAGATTTTATCAGGCTTATAATGCCTCCGCAGGCAACTGCTCCTGCTCCGATATAACGTATATAATTGCTCCATAGTTCGATTGGCGTCATGTCAGCTATTGATTTGGCAGCAGGAAACAATATTGCATCAGTTCCGCCAAGTGAGCCCAGCATATGAAACATGGGCATAAGGACAAACCAACCGGCTACAGCACCACCCAGCATATATGAGGCTACACGTGCACCACATATAAAACCTACACCTAACAGAGCAGGAAGCACATCCATTCCTATGGCAGCGCCTTTATAAGAATTAATATTCCAGCTTATTTCGGACGGAAAGAGTCTTAAGCCATCAGTAATAAATTTGTATCCGGCAGAGATGCCGAGACCTGAAAATACGAGTCTGGATTTTCTTCCGCCTTCTTCGCCTGCAAGAAGTACTTCTGCACAGGCAGTTCCTTCAGGAAAAGGAAGCACACCGTGTTCTTCAACAATGAGAGCATTACGAAGGGGTATCATAAAAAGTACACCTATGATTCCGCCTGCTATAGCGAGTAGTGATATAGTAAGAAAAGAAGGAATCTGTACAGCATTGTCCTCGGCGGCCCACATATATAGTGCCGGAAGTGTAAATATAGCACCGGCAGCCAGTGACTCACCTGCAGAACCAATAGTCTGAACCATGTTATTTTCCAATATTGAATCTCTTTTCAGAATGACACGAATGACGCCCATTGATATAACGGCAGCAGGTATGGAGGCTGAGACAGTCATACCGACGCGCAGACCCAGATATGCATTTGCCGCACCGAATATTACAGCAAGTATAATACCTGTAATAACAGCTGTGGGAGTGAACTCCGGCATGACCTTGTCAGCAGGAATAAATGGCTTGAATTCTTGTTTTTTATCTTGCATTATATTATTCCTATCCTTTCATTTATTAGGCATATATGGATATCTTGCCCCAAATAGGAATATATATTCCTGATAATGTATACCTTTGTACGGAAGCACTGAAATTTTGCCTGTATTATTCTAAGTCATAGTAATTACCGGTATGCAGCTATATTGTATTCAAATATTGAAAATATATCAGATTTGTTGCATAATGGCTCTAAATAGTTAAGGAATATATTAAAAACAAGGCATGGACAGATGTGCTGCCGCAAAAAACGGTGGAATGGAGATTATTTATGTACGAATATTATTTATTTGATTTAGATGGAACTCTGACTAAGTCGGAGCTGGGGATTTATAACTGTATAAAGTATGCACTTGATTGGGCACATATACCTTATCCTGATGAGTCGGTTTTTCGCAAGTGTATCGGACCGTCTCTTTATTATTCATTTACAACATGGTTTGGTCTTGATGACGAAAAAGCAAAGGCGATGGTTGCAAAATATCGGGAAAGATATAACACAGTGGGCTTATTTGAAAATGAGGTTTATGACGGAATATATGATCTTCTTGCAGAGTTAAAAGAAAGAGGTGCGAAACTGGCAGTAGCAACTTCAAAGCCGACAGAGCCGACACTGCGTATTCTTGAGAAATTTGATTTGATGAAGTATTTTGATGTGGCAATTGGAAGCAATCCTGATGGAACAGGCTCAGATAAGAAAATGATTATTGCAGAGGTACTTAAGAAGCTGGCAGATGAGAATACAATTATGCCACACACTGCTGCAATGGTAGGCGACCGTTTCTATGATATAGAAGGTGGCAGGGCAAATAACATTGATACCATAGGTGTTCTTTATGGTTATGGTAATAAAGAAGAGTTAAAAAAAGCAGGCGCAACGCATATTGTAGCTACACCTGCTGAGATATCTGCTATTTTTTGACATTTATAAGATAACCAAATCCTGCTCCGACAATACCACCTATTATATGGGTAAGATTTGATATGTTGTCACGTACAAATATGCAGTCGTATACCTGGCCGCCAATATATAATATGGCAACAAGTATAAAGGTAAGTGGAATAGCACCACCCTTTATACAGGTAAATGATGACAGAAGTATCATGGCAAATACAACACCGCTTGCACCAAGAAGTGCTGTATGAGGGAAAAATATAAAATGTACAAGTCCTGTGATAAATGCCGTAGTGGTAATGACGGCAATCATATTCTTAGAACCGTATTTTTCCTCAAGCAATGGTCCGACTACAAGCAGAAGAGTTATATTATTAATAAAATGACTCCATCCGGAATGACCAAATACATGAGTAAACATCCTTAAGTATGTAAGCGGATTTGCAAGTGAGGAACGATATACCATGAAAAAAACAGCATTTGAAGTTCCCAGTGTAATTTTGTTTAAAATAAGTGCTATAAGACATATAAATGAAAATCCCAGTATAACCGGGGAATTAAAGGATATCTTAAGCATTGGTTTTGACGAAGATTTTGATGCCATGTTTAACCTCCTGCAATCTAAGTGTAGCATTTGTGGTCTGACGTGAAATTATAATTACGTCAAATCATAAAATATTAATCGTTGTAGTCAGGCATATCATTATAGTACATTTTAAT
>JBJEMQ010000146.1:0-11009 GCA_051879755.1 Coprococcus sp.
AAAACACAATTATGAACAAAATATGACCATTTTTTCAATGCTCTGTTAACTTAATTAAAATTATTTTTTAAGTAATGTGAATATTTACTAATTAGCTATCTTCATATTGTACATTTTACCTTTTTGTTCCTTCAAGCTGATAATCATTGGCTTCTTATGGTGTTTCATTTTCAGCCGTAATATGATATACTATACGCCAAAGCAATGAGCCGGAATCGAGGCACACTGCACAAAATATATCAGGAAGGCGAACTACAAATGTATAAAATTGATTTTACAAAGCCAATTAATGTTCATTTTATAGGTATAGGCGGCATAAGCATGAGCGGACTTGCCGAAATTCTTCTTAAAGAGGGCTTTAAAATTACGGGTTCAGATATGAAGGCATCTGAAATTACAAACCAATTGTCTGAAATGGGAGCACTCATAAATATAGGACAGCGAGCATCAAACATAACAGATGATATCGATCTGGTTATATATACAGCAGCCATACATAAGGATAACGAAGAATTTGCTGCTGCATTATCAAAGAATATCCCTATGCTGACTAGAGCACAGCTCCTCGGTCAGATAATGTCAAACTACAAATATTCTGTTGCAGTAAGCGGTACTCATGGCAAAACCACAACCACATCCATGCTGTCATACATACTTATGGAAGGTGATTTAGACCCGACCATATCAGTAGGCGGTATGATAGAGGCTATTGGCGGCAACATCAGAGTCGGCAATTCAGAATATTTTGTAACAGAAGCATGCGAATATACAAACAGTTTTCATGCATTTAATCCATATATAAGCATTATTTTGAATGTTGATGCTGACCACCTGGATTTCTTCAGCGGCATAGAGGAAATAGCTGAATCCTTCCATACATTTGCAACAAAAACTCCGGACTCAGGCCTTGTAGTTGTAAATGGTGATATGGATTACTACGATACGGTTACAAAAGGTCTTACATGCCGCATAGTTACATTTGGAGAAAAAGAAACAAATAAATATTCAGCCAAAAATATACGATTTGATGCCTTCGGACACCCAACATATACATTAATTATAGATGGTAACGAAATAACCGACATAACCTTAAATGTATTCGGAAAGCATAATGTATATAACTCACTTTCTGCGATAGCTGTTGCACTTGAGCTTGGCGTTTCTTTAGATGCCATCAAAACAGGGCTTCTCGCATGCAAAGGCGCAGACAGACGTTTTCAATATAAAGGTACTATTCTTGATAATGTTAAAGTTATGGATGATTATGCACATCATCCGACTGAAATTGCTGCAACACTTGCCGCAGCAAAAAATACCGATTATAACGAATTATGGTGCATCTTCCAGCCACATACATATACAAGAACCTACGCTTTACTTGACGAATTTGCCGAAGCGCTTAAAGTGTGTGACCATGTTATTGTAGCTGATATATATGCAGCCAGAGAAAAAGATACCGGACTTGTCTCATCAAAGGAGCTGGCTGACAAGATAGCAGCTCTTGGAACAGATGCTTTCTATCTTCCTACATTTGATGATATAGAAAACTATATTTTAAAAAATTGCAAAAAAAATGATTTGTTGATAACTATGGGTGCCGGAAATGTCGATTCTATCGGCAACGAATTAGTAAAAAAATAATTATCCACATTATCCACAAGAGACGATATGACATTTTCCAATCGTCTCTTGTTTCTTTTTGTTTACGTAATATTTACAGAAGATTTACCAAAATTCCCATTTTTTCAGTACTTTACTTTTTACATAAATATCTGTTGAATTTATATCCACATTTTCCACATTTTCCACATCAATGTCCTTTTTTCTAACCGACTATATGTTCTGTTTGCAATTTTAAAAACTCATGATATAATGCATTTGCACTTGAGATACAAGTAAGATTTTGAGGAATGATTTAAAGGAGTTTTACCATGAGCTATATTACTATTTCAACAGAAAAAAATGAAACATATTCCTCAATATCCAATCTGTTTATAGATTACTACATGACCCATGCAAATGGTGAATTCGTTAAAGTATATCTTTATCTTGTGAGACTTATGTCTTTAAACACACCTATATCGGTGGCTGATATCGCAGACCATTTCAACCTGACAGAAAAGGACATCTGTCGTGCAATTAAATATTGGATAAGTCAGGATGTTATGAGACTGAACTACAATCAGTCAGGTGAACTTACAGGCATTACTCTTCTTCCACTTAAGGAAAAAAAGAGCGAGCCGGATATGTTGTCCATGGACAATATTGCCTTATTCAAAATGCCTGAAAAATCTGCTCCTGCTAAAAAATCAGACACAACTCCTGCTGCTACAGGTAAGACAAGCTCTAAGTCAGCAGATGTACATGCATATGTTAAAGAAGATAAACCTTCACTTCCTGAAAAGAAAGCCTTTTCTCCTGATATGGCAAAGCGCCATGAAGATGATGAAGCATTTTCAGATATAGTATTTGAAGCAGAAACATATTTTGGAAAAAATCTGTCGGCAAAGGATATGGAGATTCTTATATACATATATGACCAGCTTGGTTTTTCCAGTGAACTTATGGAATATCTGATTGAATACTGTGTAACTATGAATAAGAAAAGTCTCAGATATGCTGAAACTGTTGCAATTTCATGGTATCAGCAGGGCATCCATACAAAAGAAGAGGCAAAGGAAGCCTCACTTAAGTATAATCCGCTGTATCGTTCCGTATTTAAACAGCTCGGCATCGACAGAGCCGAACCTACTTCTATCGAAACAGCATATATCGAAACATGGAATAAGGATATGGGGTTTGAGAAGAACATCATTCTTGAAGCATGCAAAAAGGCTGTTATTGCCAAGCCAAATTCAGTAAATTTTGCATATGTAAATGGAATACTTGAAAACTGGTATAAAAAGGGTGTAAAATCCATCAGGGATATAGAAAATCTGGACAAAGAATTCCAGCAGCAGAAAGCCCAGGCAGCGATACCTAATTCCAAAGCTTCTGCCAAGCCAAATTCATTTGGTACATTTGCGGCAAGAGACATGGGAAATGAAATAGATGAGATGGAACAGTTATTCCTAAGTGAAATTAATACCCGTTAACCGGCTTACATAAAATTATGAAGAATATTAATTACGATGACATATTAGCCACCCTTCAGAATATAAGGTTGGAAAATATACATATATATGACAATAGAAGAAATGAAATATATCAGAAGATTCCTCGTATTAAGGAAATTGATGATACCATTGCAGCAAATGCTTTATCTGCCGCAAAAGCACGCATTATGAAGCATGATACTGATAAATCTGCTGTACTGGCAAATAAATCTGCGCTTATGCAGGAGAAGAAGTTGTTGCTGAAGGAGCATGGCTATCCTGAAGATTATCTGCATCCTATATACAATTGTCAGAAATGTAAGGATACAGGCTATATAAATAACAAACCCTGCAGTTGTATGACACAAATGATGATTGACCAGCTTTATGCCCAGTCAACTATTTCTGATATATTATCCAGAGAGAATTTTGACAGTTTTAATCTGGATTACTATCCTGACAGCGAGGACGGCAAACACCAATATACACCATATAATAATGCATGTTCTATTCTGGAACGGAGCAAACAGTATGTAGATGAATTTTCTGAGCATCGTCCGGGCATACTTATATATGGAGAGACAGGACTTGGCAAAACCTTTCTGTCAAACTGCATTGCAAAAGCTTTGCTTGATAAAGGACATACAGTACTTTATCTTTCTTCCATAAATCTATTTGAAAATATTCTTTCAGATATTATAATGAATAATGGTCGTGAGCAAAACAAGGTTATGCTCTATGACTATATATATAGTTGTGATCTCCTTATAATTGATGATCTGGGAACTGAGGTTACAACCTCATTCACGCAGTCACAGTTATTTGAAATAGTAAATACAAGAAATAACAGACAGTTGTCTACTATCATATCTACCAATCTGACATTACGTCAGCTTCAGGAAAGATATACAGAAAGAATTATGTCACGCATAACTGACAGCTATATTGTATTCAATTTCTACGGAGATAACATCAGATATACTAAGCGTAAGCAGCGTATATCACAATATACAAGTACACAATAACTACATTACGGAGGATTTTATCATGCCAGATGACAGCAAATTAGAAACTATACCTGTTGGCAGCTTGGGAATTGTTGCGCATAAGAGCGTAAAGGAATTAGGCGAAAAAGTAGACCATTATCTTGTAAAATGGAGAAAGAATCGTCAAAATGAGAACAAGTCTTCTATAGTTTTCCACGGCTATGAGAAGGATACATATCTGATTAATACAGATTGCCCTCGTTTCGGTTCAGGAGAAGCAAAGGGCGTTATCAACGAATCAGTTCGTGGCAAAGACATCTATATTATGCTTGATGTAGGCAACTACAGCTGCACATATACTATGGCAGGTCAGGTTCAGAGGATGTCACCTGATGACCATTATGCTGATTTGAAAAGAATTATTTCTGCCATGACACATAAGCCAAGAAAGCTGACAGTTATTATGCCATTCCTCTATGAGAGTCGCCAGCATAAGCGTTCTAACAGAGAATCTCTTGATTGTGCCGTTATGCTCCAGGAGCTTCAACAGTATGGTGTTGACAATATTGTTACTTTTGATGCCCACGACCCTCGTGTGGTAAATGCTATTCCTAAGAGCGGTTTTGAAAATGTCAGAACTACTTACCAGTTTGTTAAGACGCTTCTTAGAACAACACCGGACCTTGAGATTGACAACAATCACATGATGGTTATATCTCCTGACGAAGGCGCTATGCACAGAGCTATCTATTTTGCAAATCTTCTTGGTGTTGATGTAGGTATGTTCTACAAACGAAGAGATTATTCAAGAGTTGTAGATGGTCGTAATCCTATTGTTGCTCATGAATTCCTCGGTGATTCAGTTGAGGGCAAAGACGTTATTATTATAGATGATATGATTGCTTCCGGCGAAAGCATGATTGATGTTGCCAAACAACTTAAAGCAAGAAAAGCAAGACGTGTCTATGCTATTGCTACATTTGGTTTATTTACAAAAGGACTTGAAGTATTTGATAAATGTCATGAAGAAGGTATTATTGAGAAGGTCATTACTACAAACCTGACTTACCAGCTTCCTGATCTTTTCACTCGTGACTGGTACGAATCAGCCGATATGAGCAAATATATTGCACTTATTATAGACCATTTAAACCATGATGCTTCCCTGAGCGATTTGCTTGATCCATCAGAAAGAATCAATGCACGTATTGCAGAATATAAGGTAAGACATACTATATCAGATAATTATGAGATTTAACAGGATATTTACAATAATTTCCTATTAAACAAGGGACTGCCGTTTCACGAATTTTATATTCAGTGAATTGGCAGTCCCTCATTTTTTCAAGCAAAAGAAATTTTTATTACAACTCTATATAATTATAATCCATCGACAAATCATCCAGCATATCCCCTATGGCTTCATTTGAAGTAAGAATAATAATCTGGTCAGTATTTATACGGCTCATGCAGTAAAGTGTATTTCTAAGGCGCTTAGAGTCATATGAAGTGAAGATATCATCTACTATAACAGGCATTTTATCTTCACACAAGAGACTGGCTATACACAACCTTACAGCAAGATATATCTGTTCCATTGTTCCGCTGCTCAAATATTCTATTCCCATATAATGGTCACCATCAAGAACTGATATATGCATTGTATCATCAAGCATTACCTTTTTGTATTTTCCATCTGTTATGATACTTACCATCTCCGATATACTGTCATTCAAATGACTTCCGAAATCATTATATATATCAACAGACAAATCATTAATGGTATCTATGGCAAGGTCTATGGCACGTTTTTCTTTTTCTAATACCTCATATTCTTCACGCAGAGTATCCCGCTTACTCTTAAGCTCATAATACTTATCTCTTCTGGCTATAGCATCGTGCTCCTTGAATTTGAGAAGCTCCATCTTCGCATCATGCGCATCCTGAAAATTTTTATCTATCTCTATACGAACCGTACGCGATTCTGTTGCACGTCCCAATTCATAGACCATCTTATTAAACTCATCTTCATCAGGTACTTTATCAGCACTGTCAAAGAAGCCTTTTCTGTACATTCCGTCTATCATGGTTATTGCCACAAATGCTATAGAACAGATAGTAAACAGCTGCTGAATTGATTTCTGAAAATTAAGCAGGTGCACAAGCAGTGTAACAAAAACTACAACTGCTATTCCTGTCAGCAGAATAACAAAGATATTGTCTGACAATTTCTTTTCTTTCTTTGTCCGCTGGGGTTCTTCATCCTCAAGTGCCTCCACCTCAAGAAATATACGGCTTCTCTCTCTGTCTTCATCTTCATCAGGTATCGCCGCATCTGCTTCATTCACCAATTGTCTTGCTTCACGCTTCAATCTGGCAATTTCCATATTATAAGCATCAAGCTCTTCTTTTCTGTCCTCTCTTATTTCTTCAAGCTCTGCATCTACATCCCCAAGCGCTGCCATGTCTGCCTCATATGACTCTATCTGGGCAAGCTGTTTTCGGTTGTCATACTGTTTCTTCTCATTCTTCAGATATTTTATGGTTTCAGCCTTATCTATATCTGCATTTTTTGTTGTAGTCAGATTAAGAACATAATTTCCCAGTTCATCAGCCAATTCCTTACCTGGTGCTGCTCCATGCTCTCCTATGCACAATGTATTAACATAAGTGCTCTTATCTACATTAAACAGTATACCCTTAAATGAATTCGGTTTCTTAAGCTGTACCTCTTTTCCTGTTTCGATCTCAGTAAGAGTAGCATTCTTATTTGTCCTAAGGAAGCTTCTTTCTATAAGATGACTTTTCCCTTTATAGCTGACATACGCCTTACCTGAATATCCGCTTCCATTTACAGGCTTTCTAAGCTGATAATTATCCAGCTTTGCCCCCAGACCTCTGGATTTGTCTATTCCATAAAGCATACCGACTATAAATTCCTTTATGGTTGTTTTTCCCGATTCATTTGGTCCATATATAAGATTTAAACCCGGATTGAGTTTTATTTCCTTATTATTAAATTTTCCAAATTCCTTTAAAAGCAATTTATTTATATACATTATTTCTCTCCAGTTGCAATCATTGCTTCTACACCATATTTCAATGCTTTTTTACTTATCTCATCATCAGCCTCTGATAATGTCTTTATAAACTTACCCATAAGATTATTTTCATTATCCAACAGTAATTTGTCCATATTATACTCACACATTGTATTATCTGTGATGTCATAAATATTATATTTCATTTTAAGCTGTGAAAAATCAGGCTTAACTCCATTTCCCATATGTCCCTGAAGAATAATTTTATATATATTCTCATCTCCCAGCTTCTCAATCTGGCGTTTGAGAATATCTATTATCTGAGCACCACTGTACTCCGGCTTCACCTCGAACCCAAGATTAATGTAACTTCTGCAATTAAGAGGCTCCCATTTTATTCTGGTTTCTCCATTAAGGCATTGCCCATATATAAATCCTCTTCTTCCTGTTTCCGTACAATCTATAGGTTCAAGTGAACCTGAATATGCCATTTTATTCTTTACCATATGCTTTGGTTTATGAATATGTCCAAGTTCTACATAATCAAAGCCTGCATTTGCTAATGCCTTAAAATTAAAAGGTATATGTGTATCATCGCCTCCATGCATCAAGAAAATATTTATGGCACCCTCCATCTGTGGTCCGATATCCTCTGTAATATCCTGCGTATATTCTGTCATACCATAACTAAAACCCGTTACGCATGTATTTATATCCTCCAGATATGCATTGCTAAAGCATTCTCTTGGTAAAAGAATGGTATTTGAATCAAAACTATATATATCTGATGCGGAATCCTCTTCTATATAATCATGATTTCCTGCAATAATTATAGTCCTTGTAGATGTAAGTCTTGATAACCTGTAGTCCAGATTCTTAAGCTGCGCCATACCCGGTGGTGTGTGAAATACATCTCCTGCAAGAAGCAAAAGGTCTACCTTTCTTTCCTCTGCGATATCTATTAATTTGTCAAATGTGCTTTCCACCTCTGCGGCACGCACTTCACTCCATGCTTTGTCCTTATCCGGCTTAACCCCAAGATGAATATCTGCTGCATGTATAAATCTCATAATCTATCCCCTTTAATCAAACAATGCTGCCTCTAAAAAAACAAGGTTTTTATTCTTTCGCCATGTTGGTGCAAACTGGCTTATATCAAGCGGCGTCTCTGAACTTCCTATCTCAATAGTTATACCAGGTATATTTCTCTTATACATAAAGTATTCTCTGGACTGGTTACATGATATATCCGTTCCACCATATAATATGTAACCAGACTGCTGATATGCTACATTATACATATCGTTAACAGCTTTCTCCATAGCATCACCTGCTTCTGGTGCACATCTTCCATAAATAACTTCACCCATAGCATGGTAACTTATAAGCCCGACTATCTCACCATTTTTTTCTATTCTGTCAAGCATTCTTACAATAGCCTTAACCTCAGACTCACTTTCAGGCTTCTTTCCTGAATATCCGTCACTTCCCTTTGTACCATGAACCTCAAAATCAATGTCCCAATTCTGGTTCAAATCTACACCTCTGGCATTTGACTTCCATTTATAAGCTAATCCGCCCATATTATATAGTCTGTTTCTAAGCTTTGTATTCCTTATGGCTTCGAATCCAAACTGACTGATTGCCGTACCATCAGGGTTACAGGAAGGTACATAATGTATAGCAACATTATCAAGCACTTCCGAAACCTTAATTCCGTCTATATAATCATTATAATTATTAAGATAATATTCTATCTGCTTCATGCATAGCTGAATGGTCATATACTCCCTTGCATGAAGATTGGACAATACAATTAAATGCTTATCTGCATCAGGATTTCCTATTATAATCTCATATAGGTTACGATTATCTGCTGTAGTTCCAATGATATTAACCTTCATATGATCTTTATATCTTTTTTGAAGCTTGGAAATATCATTTACCATTTCGTCATAGCTATATTTCTGATGATTTGTGGATACAATATTCATATTACTGTATCTCTTTGTGCGGACAGCCACTCTTTTTGACCATTTTGAATATATTCGTTTTCCATCTGTCACCTGATATGTTCTTATACGTACATAATATCGCATATCCGTATCAAGGTTCGATATTTTATATGAAGTTTTTCCTGTCTTCAGATTCCTTGTTACTGCTTCTGAAAAATTCTTTGTCTTGCTGTATTGAATCTGGTATCCTGTGAATTTTCTGTATGATACCTTTGGTGTTATGGTAAATGCTCCCTGTCCGCCTGATATCTCTGATATGGAAGGTCGCTCAAGTATTATAGTAAAATATCTTGTAACAGTACCACTATAATCTCCCTTAAATTTTAACACTACACTATATCTTCCGGGATTTTTCCTGCCCTTCTGATATTTCACCTCATAATTGGCTGAGGAAATCACATTTCCTTTGCTGTCATATGCCGTAACACCCGGTTTTTTTGTTTTCCCATCATATATATAAGATGTCTTATCAAGCTTTACAGATTTCAACCTGTATATGTCAGTTCTGTTCTTTCTATCACCACAAATACGGCAAATCTCCTCTTTATAACCATTTGCCTTATTTGTCGCTGCCGTAACGACAGTCTTATATTCATGCAGACAAACCGATAACTGCTCTTCCGATGACTGTTCTTCTGAAGTTGTCTCATATGTTCGCTGCCGGTCTGCTGCATTCCCAACTGCTGCCACTGTTTTCTGCCGGTCTGCTGCATTCTCAACTGCTGCCACTGTTTCCTGCCGGTCTGCTGCATTCCCAACTGCTGCCACTACAGTCCTGCTTCCACAATGCATAACAGCAATAGAAAATAGGAAACATATTCCTACAATCAAATATACAAGTTTTATCCGCATTTTCATTTCATCACCTCATGTATATTCCATCTTCAGACTTCTGCCACAAGCATTCGGCGTTATTGACGGCGAGATGCGCGTCGCACTTATGTGCGACATCTTCATCTGCGCATCTCTGCCATCCAACCGAGATAAAAAACATAGTTATTCTTATTATAAAACAATTTCGGTCAAATGTAAAACCAACTTTAACTTGAGTTTCCGTACTTTTATCCACAACCTCTAGTTTTTATAGTCATAGTTATATACAACTTTCAAAAAATGCCCAAAATATAAGGAATCCCTTTCTATTTTGTAGTAAAATTAAGCTACCAACAAAAAACTTACTAAACAAAAATAGAAAGGATTCCTTATGGCATATTTTACAACAAACACCTACACTTTGAAACGGGAAATTTTAACTTTTTCAAAAAAATTTTCAAAACACCTTTCCAAACCTGACAGAAAGTTCACCGCTGATATGATTTATGGCATGCTTGCCGCTCGGAGTTGCCTTCTAACTGACATCGTTGACCAGCTTCACGAGAAGTCGAAAAAGGTTAATTCTGTTGACCGTCTTACCAGACACCTTAATAAAGGAATTCCGAAAGTACTGAGACAAAAAACGTTTACGAAAAAGTAAGCTGGTGGCTCGGCTTTTCAGTTGGACAAAATCTTTTTTATCACGGCTGCTGTAAGAGTGGTTATTAAGCCACAAAAGAAATCATCCCACAAGCAGAGAGAAGCTGCTCGTGGGAGTATAATACAAATGCTTTGAAACATGGAATTTGTCACCTTGTCTATAGTCTATTTTTCTACCTTATACACCGCTTTCTGATATTTATAATCGCCTATTTCAAACTTATCTCCAATGATTTTTTTTGCCATTACCTTTGATTCTATAAAATCCTCTGTAACAGTTACAAATATCTGCCTATCTTCCTGATACACTAAATAATACGAATTATGGACATCAGAAAGTTGGTTAAATACCTCGTCAGTACCAAAAGGCGCATCTGTAAGCCATCCCAAAAGTTCTGC
>JBJEMQ010000147.1:0-10981 GCA_051879755.1 Coprococcus sp.
TGGTGGCGAGATATCGTTTTATCTCTAAAGGGGATAATATCGATGGTTTCTATGGTGGCAATTCCTTTGCAAATCAGATAGGGATTACTACACAGGTTCCCCGGGTGGTTGAGAGAGAATTATTTCGCGCTGCAATCTTGTTGGCTTCACAGAAACTGGAGGTTCCCCATCAATTTTTCATAGTATATTTGGAATTGCGGCGGACGTCTGCGGACTAAGCCTAAGGAAGTCGGATGCGTCTGGCTTTCTTTTTTTATTTCCTATATCGGCAAAAATATGCAGAATTGAGAAAAGATAAAATGGATATTTTGCCGGTAGCGTGATATACTATATTCAGAAGGAAAAAAGCAAATTCAGATGGAGGAAAATGCATGCGATATCTATCAGTTGCAGAAATAGCAAAAAAATGGAATCTCTCGGAACGTAGTGTGAGAAACTATTGTGCCAATGGTCGTGTGCCCGGGGCGTTCCTTACCGGCAAAACATGGAATGTTCCGGAAGATGCTGTGAAGCCGGAGCGTGCTAATCAGAAAAAGGAACAGCTTCATACACTTTTGGATGTTTTGAAGGAACAAAAGGTAAGTAAATATTCAGGCGGCATCTATCACAAAACGCAGATTGAATTAACCTATAATTCCAATCACATGGAAGGGAGTCGTTTGACTCATGACCAGACCAGATATATCTTTGAAACAAACACAATCGGAATCGAAAATGAAGCCATTAATGTAGATGATGTGATTGAAACCGCTAATCATTTCCGATGTATCGATTTGATTATTGAGAGTGCCAAAGCAGTGTTAACCGAGAAACTTATCAAAGAGCTTCATCTAATTTTAAAGAATGGCACTGCAGATTCCAGAAAAGAGTGGTTTGCTGTAGGAGATTATAAGAAATTGCCAAATGAAGTTGGCGGTATGGAAACGACTCTTCCAGAAGAGGTTCCCAGTAAGATGAAAACGTTATTGGCAGAGTATAATGCCAAAGAAGATAAGACTTTAAATGATATTTTAGAGTTTCATGTAAAGTTTGAAAGAATCCACCCTTTTCAAGACGGAAATGGTCGTGTAGGAAGATTGATTATGTTCAAAGAATGCCTGAAATACAATATTGTACCGTTTATTATTGAGGACAACTTGAAACTGTATTATTATCGTGGATTAAAGGAATGGAATCAGGAAAAGGGATATTTGACAGATACCTGTCTGGCGGCACAGGATAAGTATAAAGCTTACCTTGATTTCTTTCGAATTGAGTACGAGGAATAGCTCCTCCTGAATAATCATAAATAAATGGTAAAATACCAATAAAATGAGTCACAAAACGGCAAAAACCGTAACAAATAAGTTCCTTAATACGGACAAAATGGAAAGACATTTACTAAGATAAAAGCCTCCGGTGGATGGCAGAGATGCGCAGATGAAGATGTCGCACATAAGTGTGACGCACATCTCGCCGTCAATAACGCCGAGGAGTTATTGAATGTTGAGCAGCTTAAAGTCAAATATGGGATTACAGAAGAACTAAAGTCTGTCAACCAAATGAAATGGGTGGGGGGTAATGAATAATGTGAGATGTGCGGCAGAGGATATGGTTGTAAAAGAATTGATATTTGTATGAAATGCAGTATGGATTTAACATTAAAAAATAATGTGGGAGAACAAATGTTATGGTATGATTAAGGCATAGGCAGTGGTTATCTGATAAAAGCATTGTAATATTTGTGAATAGGAAAGTAGCTGACGAACAAAACAAAAAGTTAGGTAATTATAGAACTCACTTTGTGAGTTTGCAAACCTGATTAAAATAAGAAAGAGGTGTCAATATGCTGGAGAAAGAAATTAATACGATTGTCGAGTTGTGTCATGCGTTACAGGGTGAATATGCTAGTCGATTTTTTGAGCCTGTGGATGAAGAGGTAATGAAACAATGGGAAAATGAAAACAAAATTATGTACCGGTTTCTTTTCTCTTCTTGCCATAATAAAAGGTCTCCTATGATTTATACGTTATCATAGAAGACCCAATATTTAACTATTTACAGAAAAAGTTTCACACTATCTCTGATACAACAACAATGCTAATACCATTGTAAAAATTCGAGCCAGAACCGTACTCCACCATATCATAATCTGACCACCAAAAATCGGAGGAAGAATTAACATCATCACAAGCATTAGTATTGGTTCTATAAATGTCAAAAAATATGAATTTGCATTTTTTTCTGTTGCGTAAAAGCTTGAAGTAATAATTCTAGTTACTGCAACAACTGGGACTGACAGAAGAAAAATGGGCATAATCTTTGCAATTTCTTCATTTACATCACCCGAAGTACCAAATAATGATCCGATATGATACCGTCCAAGAAATATTATCACTACTCCGATAAGTGATAGCATAACAGAAAAACGAAATGACATGTTTTGCACAGATTTTAGCCTGGAAAAATCTTTTTCTCCATAATAGCGACTAATCAATGGTTGACTTCCATCTCCAATTCCCTGTAAAATTAAATCCATTATATAAATGATATAGGCAATACACGCATATGTTGCAACAGCACGTTGCCCGTCATAAAACACGGAGAAACGATTAACAAGCACTAATGTAATATTCGGGGCTAATGCTAATCCAAATGGAGCCAATCCAACTTTGCAAATCGAAGTAATCACATTTCTGATATTTTGAAAAGAAAATTTGAATGTGAAATTTTTCCTATAAATTATGTATATAATCGCAATTATTATGGTAATACCTTGTCCCATAATCGTTGCCAAAGCAGCTCCATAAATTCCACGATTCTGAACCCATACAAAAGTGTAATCTAAAATGATATTTGTTGCAAATCCACTTACCATAGCAATCATTGCACAGAAAGAGCCACCAAAATTTCTCATAAATGGCACAAGCCCTGTTCCAAACATTTGCAGCAGTGTTCCTAATGCAATTACTCTAATATATGTTGTCCCAAAAACAAGAGATTCTCCCTGTGCCCCGAGAATTTTAAGTATCGAAACTGCGCCACAATAGACAACACCAGTCAAAATAATTGCAAGACATAGCATGAACACCAGCGAACCTGTAAAATATTCTTTTGCATCTCTTTCGTTTCCTTCTGCTTTGCAAATAGAATAATGAACTGCGCCTCCCATTCCAATTCCTGTTCCAATCGACTGAACTACAGCCACAATCGGATAAGCGATATTAATTGCCGATAATCCCACGTCTCCTATCTTATTGCCAACAAAATATCCATCCACAATCTCATATACGCCAGCTAAAGTAAAGGAAAAAATTGAAGGGATTATATATTTAAAAAACAGCTTTCTGTCTTGCATTCACAATCCCCTTTCTATTTCTTTTTCAAACAGAACATTGAACATATCCAATGTTTCCTGCATCTTCCGAATTCTTTCCTCTCCAATCTTTTGATAAACGGTGTTTTCTGCATTCAAAAGAGGTTCAACAATATTCTGAGCATATATTTTTCCTTCTGCTGTTAAAGCAACAATCTTTTCTCTTTTGTCTTTATTTTCAGAAGAAAGCATCAGATAGCCATCTTGCTTTAATCGGCGTACAACTGTATTCACTGTTTGTTTCTGCATTCCAAATTGTTCTGCAATCTGCTTCTGAGTCTGATCTCCCATTGTTACCAAAGCATAAAGCACCATCATCTCTGGGCGTCCGACTCCAAGTTTAGAAGCCGCCTTTGTATAAAGAGCATTTTCTTTCATCCATACAGAATTCATTTCTCTATTTATGTTTAACATTTTGCACCTCTATAATTAGTATTTGTACATACTATTATAGTATTTGCACATACTAATGTCAATATTATAGTTCTAGCTAATTGGCTTCATTGTTGATGCGGAATAATTGTAGCTATGATATACTATAAAATGAGTTGCAAAAATTTGAAAAATGTAATTTTTTATAAATCAACATAGTTTACAGAATGTGTTGTTTAATTATAAAAAAAGACCTCATATAATTGGTTTATCAGATGAGGTAGATGCGCACTGCTTCTCTGAAATACAATTATGGAGGCTCAATTTTTATGAATGCGGAACAATTGTAATTGCAGCAACCATGGCATTAAAATATTTTGGGTGTTCAAAGGTAATAATTTCAGATATTTCAGATTTTCGTTTGGATATTGTAAGAAATCTTGATTTTACGGTATGTAATTCTGCAAAAGAAAATTTGCAAGAGAAAGCGAAGGAATATTTTGGTAAGTCAGCCGGTATTCATGGAGAAACTGCTGATGTAGATATCTACATTGATGCTGCAGGTGCAAAAGAACTGATTGAAACATATCAGGAAATGGGTAAATTTGAAAGCGGACTTGTAGTAGTTGCTGTACTGGCAGGATTTAGAGAAATAAATGTTTTAGACATAACTTATTCACAGCATGCCATAATCGGTAGTGGTGGATATATGCCAGAGGATGTAATGGATCTATTTGCGATTATGCAGGATGAAAGATGGGATATAGAAAGAATTATTACAGATGGTTTCAAATGGGAAAGGCTCCCTGATGCGATAGAAAGAGCGTCAGATTCGCAGAATGCATTTAATGTAGTGATACAATACTAATGTGAGGTAAAAAGGTTGACTGCTAATGATTTTTATAAGAAATGGAAAAATGATTTTGGATTTCGGACAGTTGCCAATTCGATGTTATCTTCCGTGATTACTGTGCTATTTGTTTTATCTATTTCTTTGGTTGGGCCGATTACACTGATGGTTTTAAACAGAAAAAGTGTTAATATGACTTTGATTCCAGCGATTGCAATGGCGACCTATATAGCATATAAAGTGGTAATGGCACCTGTTAATATGAAAAAATCCCGGAATTTCAAGGATAGTTTGGTGAAGCTTCTTAGAAATATCAATTTTATTGATGCGCTAATATCAATACTCACGCTTCAAAATACGTTATTAGTCGTTAAGGCATCTGCAGACAGGCAAGACATGATGCTACTTGCTGCAATAAGTAGTGCGGTTGGTTTATGTGTAACAGTTTTTATGACGATATGGAATATCATACAAGGACGAAAACAAATAGAGAAAGAAGCCTCATCATAAAATTATAAAGTGAAACCAACGAAAGTCGACGCACGGGTTTAAGTCATTCTAATAGACTTCCTGTGGGTTTATTTTATCTTTTGGACTTACGACTTTGAACCCTGTGCCCTGTGGTTTGGGTTCTTCCGATGCTTCTACTGGGACAGTCACATCGAATGTTTCCAGTATATGCAGAATGCAGCATAAGTGTTTTGGACTATCCGTCCAGTGACAAAGACTTGACTTTGAGATATCAATTCAATCCATAATAAATTTTGATATGAATATGTATACTATTATCTTTCAGTACTATAGCAGATAAAAATCAGCACGATACCCGCCACAGCCAGTACCAACAGAATAACAGCAGTTCCCAGCGTTATACGTTTCTTTCCCACACGTTCAGCGTGTTGATGATATCGGTAAGTCGGCGCAGTTCTTCCAAAAATTTCTGGCGCATCCTTTCCGCATTATAGCATATCCCAAGTTCAAAGAGGTTGTGCCGGCTCTGTATCGCAACGTGCATTTTTCCGTTCGTAAGGAATGACATATAGACCGTACCTCCGCTTTTGTCCGCCACGGCAGAAATAGATTCCATCATCTGCGGCGTGAGGATTTGGTACGCTTCCTGCGGAAAATCCGCTCTTACACAGAAGCGGCTGTTGAACTTCTCGTTATCTATTTTAACATTACTTTTCATAAATTTGCGGCCTTTGTTTGTCCTCTCGGAAATATATACATTGCAGGCAGGCTTCTTGCCGAAATCGCAGATAAGCCATGGACCCCTAAATTGCACAACTGTACTGTACACCGTGGAAGAAAACTCACCCTCGTAATATCTACACTTATCATAAAGAATAACATTGCCCAGTTCAATCTTCACCCCATTGTAGACGGTCTTGATATGATGATCGCCATCCGAGCTCTTATAGTGGAACGGAACCACCACACTGCCCGGGTTTAATACGCCCACCGGGTTGTATTCCACATCATAGCCCAGCACATCCCTGATCACACTGTTGATGACACGCTCGCCAAGGAGCTTTTTCATTTCATCAATTTTCTTGATTGTTCGATTTGTCGGTATCACAAACACCAGCGCGGTCACCAGAAAACTCCAAAAAATTAAGAAATTTTCCGTAATGACCAATGAGAGTATTGTCGCCGCACCGGGACCGTAGGTCAGGATCCTGTAAATTGTCACCTTAATACGCATAAACTTGAGTTTGGATTCTATTTGCTCTGTTGTCATCATCTCCGTTGTCATCATCTTCTTTTCCTCCAACCAATCTTTCGAAAATGGAAAATCAGATAAACTTTACCAGATTCCCATTAAGGACTGAAGAAGAAGGCTTACAGCGGTAATGCCCACCCAGCAGCAGGCTCCCATGAAAATAGGTTTTCCTCCTGTTTTAATCAGTTTTACAATATTGGTATTTAAACCAATGGCAGACATTGCAAGAACAATAAAGAATTTGCTCAATTCTTTTATCGGCTTGAAGACATCGCCGGAGACTCCCAGATTGACTGCAATGGTTGTAATGATGGACGCGGCAATAAAGTAAAGAATGAAAAATGGGAAAATGCTCTTGAAGCTGACACGACTGCCTGCATTTTCCTTTTCTTTTCTTGTTCTAAGAAAGGCCAGAACAAGAGTAATAGGAATGATGGCCAGTGTTCTGGTCAATTTAACGGTGACTGCTTTATCAAGTGTCGCAGAGCCTAAATTCCACATGCTGTCCCAGGTACTTGCTGCTGCAGTAACAGAGGAGGTATCATTGATTGCTGTTCCGGCAAAGATACCAAATACTTCTCCGGTTGTCCGATCAAAACCAAGCAGATTACCAAGAGAGGGAAACAGAATTGCTGCCAGAACGTTAAAAAAGAATATTACTGAGATTGCCTGGGCAACTTCTTCATCATCGGCATCAATGACAGGTGCTGTTGCAGCAATAGCAGAACCTCCGCAGATGGATGAACCTACACCTACCAGTGTGGAAATCCGGGAAGGAATGTGCATCACTTTATGCAGTACAAAGGCAATAATCAGGGAAGTAGCAATGGTACATACAATAATAGGAAGCGACTGTTTTCCTGTTTCAAAGATTACGTTTAGGTTAAGACCAAAGCCAAGCAGAATGACAGCCCATTGCAGAATTTTCTTTGATGTGAATTTAATGCCACTTTCAAATGGAGCTTTATTTTTAATTAATAAAGTAATGAGCATTCCTGCGATAATGGCAATGACGGCTCCACCGATGATGGTAAATATTTTCCCTAAAAACCAGGATGGAACAGCAATTGCAAGACATAAAAGAAGTCCTTTCCAATTTTTCTTTATCCAGTTCATATTAAAATCCTCCGTATTTCATCACATTTTTTCTTTTGTTTTCATAGTTGTAATACCATAAAGTGGAATTACTTGCAACTTTTTTTTTGCTGAGCAAGTTAAGAATTAGTTTCTGTATCTGATCAATGCCATGGTATTCGAAGGAAAATGGGAAGAAGGGTATGATGAATATCAGATTAGTGAGGATGGAATCGAATGTGGCAACCGATATTTATGGGGACGGTTAATTCGGTGTAGTAAAAACATATAAAATAGATTGAGGAAAAAGGTATTGTAAGGTATAATTCTAATGCATATATTTTGATGCTTCACGGAAGGAGACGAATGTGTTTCATATTATAGATGCAAAGGAGAACGCATGTCAAAGCAATCGTTAAAAAATACATACAAATTTTTATCATTATTAAAAGAAAATACAGATAAAGACCATGCAATAACGCAGCATGGATTAAGAGAATTAATTGGAGAAGAAAAAGCCGGAGAAATCTTTGGTGATAAGGGAACTTTCACAAGAAGGTTAAAAGAACTTGCAAATGCTTTCAACACGAATGAGAATGGCGAACGTCTACCTGAGGATGAATGGCAAATTGTATATCCGGGATACGGAAGGTCTGGAAAAAACGGAAAGATATACTATAATCAGCCACTAAGTTATTTTGAACTTGCTTTTCTGCTTGAAAAAATTGATAACGCTGTTGAGTTCACAGAAGATGAAAAGCAGTCACTTAAACGAAGATTGACACGAGCGGCGAGTAGCAAATATTTTGATGAGAATTCACCGAATGCACAAGCTGTCATGATTGATATTGATGCAATGAAAGCGCAGGAAGAACAGGGACTTGCATCGAAAATAGCAAAAATACGTGATAACATCATTCGAAAGCGTATGATTGAAATGAAAGTTAATGACAATAATGATACGGAATTACTAAGGGTTACTCCATATAGAATCGTACATAAAGACGGTTTTTACTGGATGATAGGAAATCGTCATGCAATTCCAAGAGAGGATAAACCATGGAATTATTATACAGAAGATTTGTTTGCATATCGAATTGATCTGATTGATCAGATTAAGACAGCTGTTACCGAAGAAGAAACATATATTCATTGGACTATGACACCATATTTATTGCCAAACCAATCATATACGAGATTTGGAGGAGGACGTGAAACGCGAGCTCGCTATAATGAGCATATCAATGAGAGTTTAGAAAGCCTTTTGAGATGCAATTTTGATGTGGAACTTCAACATAATAAAAAGATTCAAACAAAAAGATAAAGGGTGTATATATACGCCCTTATAAAATAATTGTATTTATCTTGGTCGGAGAAGACTCTCGCCGTCAATAACGCCGAGGTGTTATTGAATAGAAAACACAATTATTTGAGGAGGATAATTTTATGGGTATTGAAGCGATTAAGGAATTAAGAAACATTTTTTTGGAATTCAACTCAGAAATCGTGAAATGCGTTTGTGAAGAGATAAAAAAGAGGAGAGATGAGCAGTGTGTCGTTTGGTTTTGTAATACCAGGGACAATAGCAAATGTAAAGTTGAAGTACGTGATCAGGAAATTTTGATAGGTGAAGACGCTATTCTTGATAAGTATGGGTGTGAGTTTATTTTATATCTTTGGGTCGAATATGGAGATGAAAAAATAGCTTACTTCTATAAAGATATTGATACAAAGACATTAAATATTCACGTTATTCCCGGGGTGATACAGCATTATAGGAAAATAAGCATTAATGATTCAATTCCTGAATTGAAATATGAAAACGAGTGTTTACATATGATTAATGTGCCGAAATCTTCGCAATTTCTACCGTTTGCGGAAAGGTTTGAAGAATGTTTGTGGGTTCCGGATAAAATAGAGAGTGATGCAATATTGAGACTTCAAAAGATGAAAGATTTTGATAGATTTAGTGATAAATTAAGGAATCAATTGATGATAATAAGAAAGGATGCAAATATTATTCTTAGTGAGATTGAAGGAGTAGAGAGTAGCTTAAGAGGTGGACTTGGGGTTAAACCAAAGTATAGCTATATAGAGTGGATCAATGCAAAAATAAAGGATATTCCATTTTCTCTTAACATGTTCCACATAAATTATATTAAAGATGTAGGTATATTTACAGCATTTGATGTGATTAACATTACTGAGGTAATAGAAAAGGGACGAATAAATGTGCGTGATACTGCTGATGAAAGTACGGTAGTTGTTCGGTATGACATTGAGGATGAAAACCAAAAGAATGTCAAATCATTTCATTTTTCGATGGAAAGATTATATGATTCGTCTTTTTTTATTAAACCAATTCTTGAAAATCATTTTCATTGCAGGATTGATGAAATGACAGAATTGTAGTTTGAGGAAATATAGGCGAAGGGAGTTATGTGTAATGGGAAAAGGTTGTTATGATATGCAAAATTCTGAGAAAATGGCACTTGAAATCGTTGCATTTTTAAGAAAATGGGGATTATGGAGGTGTGTGCAGATTTTTGCTGGTGGAAAATGTTATTCTGAAGATGAAGGAACATTGCAGATAAGTGTTGAAGGACACCCTGAGAAGTATACAGAAGGTATTATAGGTCAGAATTGTAATGGAGAATCTGAATGGAAGGATTTTTCAAACCCCGAAAGGTTACTTGATATGACTTTTGAGGGACCACTTAGTCTGCTGCTTCGTCATCACGAATATGAGGTTCGAATACGCGATTTATCCATTGAAGCAAAGAATATTATTATGCGTTCAATGCCAGAGGTAGAGGATGAAGTAGAGGAACTTATGGATGCGTATCTTGAAGGAAAAATAGGTTGGGATCCGGCAGAATATGATTCGTATGAAGAATGGCTTGAACTCAATCAGTATTGTGAAATGGGAGAACTTAGTGTTGGGTTAGGTGATGTGGAGGGGGGTAATAGAGAATTTGCTTCAAGGGAAGAATATAAACAATTCATATTTCAAGCATCTGCTATTAGAGAGAACCAAATAAGAGAATATTTCGAAGATGTTTTATGCGATAGTACCGATTATAATGATAATACTTTTTTTGACGATGGTAGTATTGCAAATCATATTATTAATGATTTTAATGATTTATTTGAAAAATATGGGTTACGGTATGAACTTGGATTTTCTTGGAGCTTGACTGCTTACAGAATTTAAGAAAGAGGTGGTCATATAGATATGGATATTTTGAGGAGGGATCATTCATGAGCATTTTTGTATGTGGTGATATTCATTCAACGCTCGATATCAATAAATTGGACCAGTTTTTGAATCGAGAAGATTTGAACGAAAAGGATTATTTGATTATTTGCGGAGATACAGGAATCTGTGGATTTAGTAAAGAACAGGAACGTGCAACAAGAGAGTATCTTAGAAAATTGCCAATGACAGTTTTATTTGCAGATGGTAATCATGAGCAATTTGATGCCCTAAATTCTTATCCTATCGAAGAATGGCATGGTGGGAACGTACATATCATAGAACCTGGTATTATTCATCTGATGCGTGGACAAGTATATCAAATTGCTGAAAAAAGATTCTTTGTGTTTG
>JBJEMQ010000148.1:0-10956 GCA_051879755.1 Coprococcus sp.
AAATGGCTCTTGCTGCCGCACGTTCCATGGCAACAGAATATATGGCATCAAATATTGTCGATACCATTGTATGTATGGATGGAACCGAAGTCATCGGGGCATATCTTGCTGATGCACTTACTGACAACGGTATTGTATCCATGAACCAGCATCAGACTATATATATAGTAACACCTGAGGTTCATTCATCAGGTCAGCTTATATTCAGGGATAACCTCCAGCCTATGATTAAGGGTAAGCATGTACTTCTTCTTCTTGCTTCTGCCACAACAGGCCAGACTATCAAGAAGAGCCTTGAGTGTATCGAATATTATGGCGGTACTATTACAGGTATCTCTGCCATATTCTCAGCTACACCGGAAGTAAACGGCTATCCTGTCCATACATTATTTGATACAAAAGAACTTCCTGACTATAGAACATATTCACATGACGAGTGTCCTATGTGCAAAGCCGGTCAGAAGATAGAAGCCATTGTCAACAGCTACGGATATTCAGTACTTTAAAATATCAGACCAGATACAAGGACATCTGCACGATATCCTATGTATACAAAAATTTCCCGGCGGTTATATATAACCACCGGGAAATTTTTTATCATATTAAAATCATCTGCAGACACTTTTGTCTCTGCTATACTTTTGGCGCTTTGTATGTCCGCTTTGCCATAAAACGGACAGAAATCAAAAAGATAATAAATATAACAGCCGCAATACAGAAAATCCATATTCCCGTCGGAACATCTTTTATATTGTAGCATCTGACATTAATCCACATCTGATTTATTTCTTTATTTGCAGCATCATCAAAATACTGCATAATAGCACTTCGCTCTATTACCTCCTCAGACGGATACTGCGCTCCCAACTGTCTGTTTAGCTGATCAGCTTCTGCTTCTATCACATAGTCTTCATCATTATTATCTCCGCAGAAGAAATATCCTAACGGATATTCTACTGTATCCTCCGCATCATCTTCTGCTCCATACATCCAGTCAAGATAAGAAAATACTGTATCATCATCGCCGCCACCTATAACAGATGTATATCCTATATAATACATATTTCTTACAGCATTATCAGGTCTTGAAACAAAATTCACAAAGCTCTCTGCTGCATGCTTTTTCTGCTCATTGCCCTCTATTCCTGACTTCAGCATAACCCATCCGTCAAACCAGAGATTAGTACATTCCTCAGGTACAGCAAAATTCAGGTATACATCATCCTCTTCTGCCTGATCCATTGCATATACAGCGTCACCTGACCACTGATAATTGGCCAGAACCTTACCTGATACCATGTCTGCTTTACCACTGTCAGTTTCAAATGAATATACATTATCCTTCATATCCTGCAGAAGCTCCTGTACCTGATTAATGGTTTCAGTACTTACATCATTCATGACAGACTCAAGCTTTTTATGATAATCAGGATCATTTGTGAAGTTTTCATCTGTAAGTTCATCATATTTCAGTGCTCCCAGTGCCGCAAAATAAGAATCACGTACATTATCCTTTATAGTCACCTGTCGTCTGAATTTTGGATTATTGAGAATATTCCATGTAGATGCTTCCTCATCAGTTATTTCTTCAGGATTATAAAGAATACCTGTAACACCCCACATATATCCGGCTGCATATTTGCTCCATGCTTCTCCATTTATCTCGTTTTCATCGAATGCCTGTCTTATATATGGTGAAACACCATTTATATAATAATTATTATCATCCGTTTCATCAAAGAAATCATCTGAATATGGCTCAAGCATATCCTCTGCCATAAGCTTCATAATCATATAGTCAGACGGACATATCAGGTCATATTCATCTCCCAGGGTCAGCATATTATACAACTCTTCGTTCGTTCCAAAACATGAGTATTCTACATTTACTTTAACTCCATATGTCTCATAATACCATGTACAAAAATCATCAACCAACGAATTCTCTCCAATGATTTCCATACCATTTTCAAGTTCTATAAGTTCATCCTCATCCCAGTCACCAAGGTCTATATACTCTTCCCAGTTACACACTCTTAATGTTATCTCTTCATCTTTTGCATGCACCTTATCAAGAGCTTTGATATTTCCGGTATGAGGCATGATGATATCGGCAAATATAAATGCTGCACTAAGTAATACTGTAACAGATTTTATCAATTTATTCCTAAACTTCTCTATCATAACCTGTCACCTGCCCTTCTGTTCTCGGTCTTAGCAATATTTGTCCTATCCTTCTTTGCAGATGTAAGATTCATAGCTATAACAACCAGTATTACAACAACAAATATTAAAGTAGAAAGTGCCCATAACGCTGTCTTTATATCAGTCTGCGCCCCCTTAGTAGCATTAACCACATATGTGCTTATAGTGTCAAATGTGGCAGGTTTTGTATATGTTGTTATGAAATAATCATCAAGTGACAAAGTCAGTGCAAGCGCAAAGCCCGACACTATACCAGGCATAATCTGCGGTATAACTACCTTTACAAGTGCCTGCGCCGGAGATGCACCAAGGTCAATAGCCGCCTCATACAGGCTGCTGTCCATCTGCTTCAATTTTGGAACTACAGACAGATAGACAAATGGCGAACAGAGTACTACATGCCCTATAACAAGAGGGACAAATGTATCCTTGCTGACTCCACAAACAACAATCAATAATATACAAATTGCAAAACCCGTTACAACCTCAGCATTTACAACAGGCACCCTGTTCATGGCGCCAACAATACCCGAAGATAACTTTTTGGAATAAAACGCACCAATAGCACCTGTTGTTCCAAGAATTGTTGATATTGCCGCTGCCGCTACTGCAAGAATAACTGTTCCCAATATCATATCGGCAAGCTCAGGCTTAGTAAAAAGTGTTATATAATTGTGAATTGAAAACTCATGTATTGTACCTATATTGGCAGATGTAGTAAAGCTGTATACTGCAAGTATAAGTATCGGCAGATACAGTGCTAACAGCATAATGCAGATAAATGCAGTTCTAAGAAATTTCTTCATTATAGCAATGCACCTCCTCTGCTTCCTGAATCCTCTGCTTCATACTTATTCGTAAATAAAGTGAAGATAAGGATAATAAGGAGAAGTATAAGTGCTATCATAGAACCATTATGCCAGTCGTATGCAGCAAAATAGCTTCCTATAAGACTTCCCATGATATAAGTACTGTTATACAGCATATCAAGTACAACATAATTTGTCATAGATGGCAGAAACACCATAACTATCCCGCTTATTATACCCGGAACGGAAAGCGGAAGTGTAACTTTAAAGAAGGTCTGTACACTATTTGCCCCTAAATCATTTGCCGCCTCAAGCAGGCTGTTATCAAGCTTAATAAGCGTGGTATATAGTGGCAAAATCATAAACGGAAGGAAATCATATGTCATTCCTATAACTGAATTGAGGAACGGATAATATGCCAGATTTCCTTCAAGCATAGTCAGAACTTCCTTTAATGCTGTAATCCTGAGTGTGAAATTAATCCACATAGGGAGTACAAATACCATAACAATAACATTCTTTTTCTTAAGATTGCTTCTTGCCAGAATATATGCAACAGGATATGCCAGTAACAGACATGTACATGTTGTGACTACTGCTATGGCGAAACTATATGCTAATGTTCCTATGGTATTTGGGCTGGAGAAGAAGCCTGACAGATTTGCCAGTGTAAACTTTCCCTCTCCATTTGTAAATGCATAATATACAATAACCAGAAGTGGTGCAATCACAAAGCAGATAAGAAATAATGCGTAGGGTATGCACAATTGTTTTCTGGTAAAACGAATTCCATTCATAATGTATCCCTTCCTTTATTTCTTAAGTGAATATGTTATTTTATCCTCTGGTATGATAAGGCTGACTCTATCATCCATATTCCATAAATCTTCATCATCAACTATAAAGTCTTCCTCTTCATCAGTTCTGACTACATAGCTGTAATGGTCTCCCTTATATATGAGATTAATTATGTGACCGCATACTATGCCTGCATTCTCATCATCACTCATCTCAATATCTTCAGGAAGTATAGATACAATAACCTTAAGCTTACCTGTATCTATCTCATCACCATGCATATCTACAAGGACTCCATCATCATCAAATCTGGAATTTGGAATAACGGCCGTTAAATCACAGTTTAAAGCTCCCTCAAGCATTGTAAGTTTATAATTCTTATCTACACCTGTCTCTATATTATTCTGGGTAGTCTCGGATATCATAATATGAATTCCATCCGGCTCTATAAGAAGTCCTACCATATCACCTACCTTTGCCGATTTGGTAGACTGAATAACTATTTCATTTTTTCCTGATACTACGGTTATCTCATAATGTACTCCCTTGAATACTACAGAAATAACCTCTCCCTTTATCGCACCTTTTTCAGGAGTAGTTATAATCACATCCTCCGGACGTACTACAGCATCTATCTTTGTACCATGCTCTACATCATCAAGGCATTCAAATTCTGCACCGCAAAAGCGCACCTTCATTTTACCTGTCATGATACCATTAAAGATATTGCTTTCACCTATAAAGTCTGCAACGAAAGCATTCTTTGGCTCGTTATAAATATCTTCAGGTGTTCCAATCTGCTGTATTTTACCTTCACTCATAACAACTATCTTGTCAGACATTGTAAGTGCCTCTTCCTGATCATGTGTCACATATATGAATGTAATTCCCAGCCTTTCATGCATATTCTTAAGCTCAAGCTGCATTTCTTTACGCATCTTAAGATCAAGTGCGCCAAGCGGTTCATCAAGAAGAAGTATCTCCGGTTCATTGACCAGAGCTCTCGCTATTGCGATTCTCTGTTGCTGTCCACCCGATAATGTGGCCACCTTTCTGTCTTCGAAGCCTTCAAGATCTACCATCTCAAGAACTTTTTTTACTTTTTTTACTATCTCAGCTTTAGGCATTTTCTTAAGTTTAAGCCCAAAAGCTATATTGTCGAAAATATTTAAATGCGGAAAAAGTGCATACCTTTGAAAGACCGTATTTATAGGTCTTTTATTCGGAGGCAGCTTACTTATATCCATGCCATTTAATAATATTTCTCCGGAAGTAGGAATCTCGAATCCTGCTATCATTCTAAGTGTGGTGGTTTTTCCGCAGCCTGAAGGGCCTAAGAATGTTACAAATTCTCCTCTTTTTACCTCAAGATTGAATTCATCGACAGCTGCAAAGCTGTCATCAAATACCTTTGTGATATTTTTCAGTTCAATAATATTTTTGGAATTAGTATTGTTTTTTTCCATTTATTTCCTCCTCACGTATAACGCTGTATTTCTCACCATCCCGGGGAGCAAATAACGACAAGTCTTATCTTAAGTCTTGCCTTGCATGAGGAAATCAATCCTCATACTGAAGGGGAATCAAAAAACAATTTGAACAAAAACCCCTTTGATTATGCCGGTGTATACTATACACTGTCATTGCCGGGTGGTACATGATATGTAGTTAGCAGTTCTCTGTCGGTATGTGCATACGGTATCGAGATATTCCGCATTTTCACATGTACACAGGGTAAACTGACTAACTCAAATCAAAAAGGTGATTTTTCTTTTCAGGTTATAGTATCCCCAAAAGTAGAAAAATCACCTCATTTTATCACATATTTTCCTTATTGGATATATGTTTTATATAATTATTTAATTTTTTGGTTCTTCTCCATATATGTTAGCTCAGAGCCACATTTCCCATTTAGTAATTTTCTTCCCGGATTTCGAAATAGCTCTGTGGGTGGGCACATACAGGACAAATCTCAGGTGCTTTAGTTCCTACAACAACATGTCCACAATTTCTACACTCCCATACCTTAACTTCACTCTTTTCAAAAACAGCAGCAGTCTCAACATTATTGAGTAATGCACGATAGCGTTCCTCATGCTGTTTTTCTATTGCACCAACCATACGGAATTTGGCAGCCAGTTCAGGGAAACCTTCTTCCTCAGCAGTTTTTGCAAAACCTTCATACATGTCTGTCCACTCATAATTTTCACCCTCGGCAGCAGCAGAAAGATTAGCAGCCGTATCACCAATGCCATTTAATTCCTTAAACCACATTTTTGCATGCTCACGCTCATTTTCAGCTGTTTTAAGAAACAGTGCCGCAATCTGCTCATAGCCTTCCTTTTTTGCTACAGAAGCAAAGAAAGTATATTTATTTCTGGCGCCTGACTCACCCTCAAATGCAGCAAGCAGATTCTTCTCAGTCTGTGTGCCTGCATATTTATTCTTATTCTCATCAGTAACTAATTCAAGCATATCTCCTGTTGCATGACAACGAGGACATACCGGTGTTTCTCCATCCTTCACTTCAAAAATCTCTCCACATATCTTACATCTATATTTACTCATTGCTTTTTCCTCCTTAATTTTTGAATCATTAATAGTACCATTTTCACATATATTTGGCTGTCCTGCATGCCTTATACCTGTATATTCTGCGATATCCCTGTCTGTTGTAATCAGATTGTCAAGTGACAGATCATGAACAGAATGCTTACCTGTAACTCTGGCAAATGTTCTCAGTTCATCAAGAGAAACATTAAGAAAATTTGCCACTCTCAAAGCCGCAGCATCAATTTTCAATCTTGAGCGCAGTTCAGGATTCTGTGTAGCTATACCTACCGGACAATTACCGCTACCACAGATACGGTACTGCTGACAAGCGGCAGCAATCAGTCCTGCACTGGCAATTGCAACTGCATCTGCTCCCATGGCAAGAGCTTTTGCAAAATCTGCTGACACCCTGAGTCCTCCGGTAATTACCAGAGAAATATCAGAACCTACTGAATCCAGATATCTTCTTGCACGACTCAAAGCATAAATAGTAGGAACTGAAGTTGCCTCTCTAAGCATAAGCGGACTTGAGCCTGTAGCACCGCCTCTGCCATCAATCGTAATAAAATCCGGACCTGCAAAAACACAATATTCCAAATCACGTTCTATATTTCCGGCAGCTATCTTTATACCTATAGGCCGTCCTTCAGACTTGCTTCGCAGCATATTCACCATATCCCGCAAATCCTCTTTGGAATTGAGTTCCGGGAACTTGCTGGGACTCTGGATATCTTCCCCCTGTTTTTTCCCGCGAATAGCTGCAATCTCCTCTGTTACCTTTTCTCCCGGCAGGTGACCACCCATACCCGGTTTAGTTCCCTGTCCAATCTTAATCTCAATAGCATCAGCCTCGCGCAGATTTTCATCCGTAACGCTATACTTATTAGGAATATACTCAAATATGTATTTGTAAGCGGCCTGTTTCTCCTCAGGCAAAATACCGCCCTCACCGCTACACATAGCTGTCTTCGCCATAGCAGAACCTTTTGCCAAAGCAATTTTTATCTCTTTGGACAATGCTCCAAAAGACATATGGGAAATGTAAACCGGATTCTCCAAAACCATAGGTTTTTTTGCATGTTTACCAATTACTGTAGTAGTATCCACAAATTCATCATCATCTAAAGGTGGTGGATTGAGCTGTGAACCCAGCAGTAAAATGTCATCCCAGTCAGGCATAGGCATCCGGGTACTCATAGAACCCCCTATAGATTTCCCCGTAACTGCCATCTCATGTATTTCTGCCATATAACGTGAAGATGTATCATGTCTTGCAGTGGCAGCATCGTAATCAAGTTCACCCGAATAAGTTTTTGGTATAACTGTTTTTTCCTCTGTTTCAACTAACACCATGTTAGAAACAGGCAGTTTACACACAGGACAACAATCTAATTCCGAAATAGGCTTTCCGGCCTCTTCCTCATCATAAATTGCACCACATATTTTGCATTTGTAAATTGCCATAGATTTCCCCCTTATCATGACTGTCCCTTTTCCCTGCAGGCCGGACAGAGGTAATACACCTTCAGGTCATAGGACAATAAGTTTTCTCCCATTTGTTTATTCAAATTATCAGTTAAATCCTTAAAGTTCACATCTGATATTTTTCCGCAATTTTTGCAGACTAAATGATCGTGTTTCTTAATCGTATCATACCGATCCTGCATTCCTTCGATGGATACTTTACGGATTAGACCTTCTTCCCACAGCTTATTCAGGTTATTATATACTGTCGCCAAAACTACTTTTGGCTGCTCTTCTTTTAACCTTACAAACACATCATTGACTGTTAAATGCTCATGGGAATTATTTATAATATTGTAGATTGATTTTTCATATTTCGTCATATGCCTCGTCCTATCATATACTTATTTTAAAATCATTCTAATTATATTATAATCTTTCTAATTTTTTTGTCAATAATTTTTATCAATATTTAGATTGATACTGATATTATTTTATCATATAATCAGAAACATATAAATTAAAACTATTTCCCAAATAGTAGTTCCAAAGCTCCCAAAACTTTCAGATTTGTGGGATAAATTGGTGCAGATAAAAAGCTTGGAGGTAACATGACATCGGAAGAAACAATACTGCAAAAAAGATTTGCAGATTTAAAAAGACAAAGTGATTTTAATAACAGGTATACATATTCAGACTTTCTTAATCTGGCGGAACAGGAATTATTTTATCAATCCATGCCCGAAATCTCTGCTCAGGAATTTTGTTTATGGGGAGGCTTTGCAGATGCAGAACGTAAAGTCGTGCGTTTTGGCTCGCCTGAACTACTATGGTATAATGAGGATTTTCCTCTTACATGCATTGTAATCAAGCCTGTTTCTGCAAAATTTGCAGAAAAGCTGTCTCACCGGGATGTACTTGGCGCATTAATGAATCTTGGGATAGAACGGAAGCTGCTGGGTGATATTGTAATAAAAGAAAGCTGCTGTTATGTGATGTGCCTGACGAAAATTGCAGACTTTATTGTATCTGAGCTTAGAAGAATAAAACATACGGATGTCACTTGTTCCTTATCTGAGGTAATACCTGCTGATACAGCTCCTGATTTGCAGGAAATTTCTCAGATTGTAAGCAGCCTTCGGGCTGATGCAATTATCTCAAAAGTATTTCACTTATCACGGAACGAAAGCGATACGATGTTTTCCAGAGGTCTTGTTTTCTTAAATGGAAGAGTGCTGTCAAAAAGCTCATCAAATCTGAAACCTGAAGATGTCGTTTCAGTACGTGGCTATGGCAAATTCCGATTCGCCGAGGTAATCCAGGAGACTAAAAAGGGAAATTTGAGTATAAGGATATATAAATATATATAAAGTGTATATTTTTGTATAATTAGAAAATGGTGTGGCTCATCTGAGTCACACCATTTTCTAATTAACAACAAAAGAAAAAATTATTTTACTTGAACAACTATGTTTAATATAAACTATAGTTATGAACAGAATATGACTTTTTTTCCAATGTTTTGTAAATTAACTTAGAAGTTTTTTCTTATAGCAATTCTATTTCATCATAACTTCTATCCTTGTTACATTTTCATCATAGCTATACGCAAATGCTATCTCTACATCACATCTTCCAAATTTGTCCTCAATACTGTTCTGACAGGCTGCTTTTGCAGCATTGCTTAATCTGCCCTGATACTGACCTGTAAATGAAATATATGTTATCGGATTCATACCAAGTCTCTCATACATAGTGCAAAGCTCATCCTGCCAGATATCAATTGGCTGTCTGTCATTATCTGCTGTATTACTCTCCGTATTTTTTATATAAAGCTCTGTTTTTAGCAAACTGTCTTTTCCATCATAATCTTTTACAAAACTGATAAGAATATCTATGTCATCATTTCCTGACACAGCATACCATATATCTCTATTTGAACCTTTATATATACAAGCCTTCTGTGATGGTAACATTTCTTCCATAAGATTTCCTAAAATATTGCAAATCTTTTCATCACTATATATATTATTTCCGTAAATTCCTTCTATAGTAAGCTGACTGTCATAATGCATAATCTCAGTCCGATTAAAAGCCTCCGCCACCTGTTGACCCGCTTCCACATTTTCATTTACAAAAAACTGTATTAATGCAGAAAGCCATACAAACACAACTATATATATTTTTGCTGATTTTTTCATACTACACCTGCAATCTATAGCCGCAGTACATATACAATTCTTCAATATACTGACAAGCTTATTTTCTGTACATAATAACAAAATCTGCTATACAGGTAGTATATCCAAATCCCCGACTATTAATCTCAATCAGTTCTGAAAAATTCTGCAAAGTAAAGTATTTCTATTTATGTATATACTATATGCCACAATTTACCATCACTTTATCTTAACCTTTTTTATCCTGCTGTAGGCTCCCCACAATAATTCACCGTTTATCTTCTTATAGCTTCTCACCTTAACATAATATATCTTACCGGATTTCAGCTTATTCAATATTTTTGAAGCTGTTTTATAATTTTTAATATTATAACGTTTTCTATTCTTAGTGAAATTCCTGTTTGTTGCCACAACAATCTCATATCCACTTACCCTTTTGTCCTTAGACCACGATATCTTGAGTTTTCCTTTTCTTTGCGATGACAGTTTTAGGTTTGCCGTTCTCTTAGGCTTTACCTTTATTATTACCTTCTTCAAACCGGATTTGTATGCATCTGTTTCAGATGCGCTAATAGTTATAACAGCCTTTCCAACCCCTTTTATTGTAACTCTGCCACTGCTGCTTACTGCCACAACCCGTGTATTTGATGACTTATAAGAAAGCCTGCCGTCACCATTTGTTTTAGCCTTCAGATAAAACGGACTCATGCCATATATCTTAGTATAACCTGCCTTTAATGAAGTAATGCATTGAGACTTTTTTGCTGTCGCCGGCTGCTCAGTTACCGGTTGTTCGGTCGTCGGTTGCCCGGTCGTTGGTTCCTCGGTTGGTTCCTCGGTCGCCGTATTTTCATTATTCCCGGATTGATACATCTTCTTCACCATGGCACAATACATATTTTCTGCCTGTTTAAGAATAATTTCATCAGCAATGCCCTCAGAATCCT
>JBJEMQ010000149.1:0-10806 GCA_051879755.1 Coprococcus sp.
TGGTTGTTGAGGATTCGATACCGAAAAAGAAATATACTATTTCATAAAAACAGAATAATTAATTCAGCTTTTTGGAGGCAGGTAGTGATACCTGCCTCTTTTTGTGATATAATGAGCATTGCGACGGCTGTGCTTGCACAAGTCGGCATAATGCGAATATCCACATGGAGGCGACAGACGACATGATATAATGAGCATTGCGACGGCTTAGATAACGCAGTAAAACATTAGAAAGAGAAGGAAATATATAACATGGATATAAATGGAAGAACAAGATTGACAGGTTTGCTGGGAAATCCGGTTGAGCATACACTTTCTCCGCTTATACATAATACATTAAATGAGATTCTAAAAATAAATGACGTATATGTGCCATTTCATACTACATCAGAAGGTCTTGAAGCGGCCGTTAGTGGAGCATATGAGTTGAATATACTGGGGCTTAATGCAACAGTACCACATAAGAATAATGTGATGAAATATTTATGCGATATAGATGATGCAGGAAAGACAATAGGGGCTGTAAATACTCTGGTCAGAACATCTGATGGATATAAGGGGTACAATACGGATATGCCGGGACTGCTTCGCGAGATAAAGACATATGGAATAGATATTTCGGATAGGGAAATAATTATTCTTGGTGCCGGCGGTGCGGCGAAAGCAGTAGCATATATGTGTATGAGTGAGAATGCTTCTCATATATATATATTAAATAGAACACTTTCAAAGGCAGAAGATATTGCAAGTCATATGAATGAGCATTTTGGAAGAAATGCTGTAACGGCAGGTACATTGGACTTATATAAGACTTTTGGACAGAAGAAATATATTGTATTTCAGTCTACTTCTATTGGCCTTTATCCACATGATAGTGAGGCTGTTATAGAAGACAATAGCTTTTACCAGCTTGTGGAAACAGGTATAGATCTTGTCTACAATCCATTTGAAACAAGTTTTATGAAGCGATGCCGAGAGGCGGGAGCTAAGGCATATAATGGACTTAAGATGCTTCTTTATCAGGGGATTATAGCTTATGAATTGTGGAATAATATATCAATAGATGAGAATATAGCAGAGGTGGTATACAATAAACTTTTGAAAAAGGCCAGAAATAACATTATACTTACTGGCTTCATGGGATGTGGTAAGTCTACAACCGGGGCCTTGCTTGCTGAAAAGTATGGTTATAAACTGATAGATACGGACAAGTTTATTGAGGAAAAAGAGGGATGTGCAATAAGTGATATATTTGCCAGGAAGGGAGAGGCGTACTTTAGAGAACTTGAAACAGATGCTTTGAGGGAACTTAATGAAACGCTTTCTAATACAGTTATATCGACAGGCGGTGGACTTCCTTTGCGTGACGAGAACAGGGAATTGCTCAGCTCATTAGGTTATGTGATATATCTGGAAGTTGAACCGGCAGAGGTTATACGCAGACTGTCAGGAGACACCACAAGACCATTGCTGCAGGGGGATAATCCGGAGAATAAGATAAGAGAGATGATGGAGTATCGCCATCCTATATATAAATGCAGTGCAGATAAAAGTGTTAATGTTACAGGTAAATCAGTTGATGATATAGTAGGAGAGATTATAAATGGATATTCAAAGGCTTGAGTTAGTCAGACAGAATAAGGAAACAGATGCAATGCTTATAACAGATAAATATAATATGCGTTATATTGCGGGCTATTGTGGAGAAGGCATGCTCTTATATACACCATATAGCAGGTATATTATTACAGATTCAAGATATACTGAACAGGCAGGCCGGGAATGTGTAGGTTATGAGTGTATAGATATAGATGGTGCCGGATACGGTAAGACAATCGCAGGCTTGCTTTCAAGAGATATCAGGACAATCGGATTTGAAAATAAAAGCATAAGCTATAGTTCATATGAAGGTATTAAAAATAATATTCCTGATATCGATATGGTTCCGCTTGGTGAGTCTGTAGACGAGCTTCGTATTATAAAGACTGAAGAGGAGATAGCGAATATAAAGGCTGCAGAAGGTATAGGGGATGCGGCTTTCTCACACATATTAGAGTGCATAAAGCCGGGTATTTCCGAAAAAGAAATAGCCTTGGAGCTTGAGTATTTTATGAAAAAGAATGGTGCAGATGGACTTAGTTTTGATACAATAGCTGCATCTGGGGAGAATTCTTCTATGCCGCATGCTATTCCAACAGACAGGACTCTTAGAAATGGTGACTTTCTTACTATGGATTTCGGATGTATATATCAGGGGTATTGTTCTGATATGACAAGAACTGTTGGAATCGGTTCTTTAGACAGTATGAAGAATAAAGTATATGGTATTGTGCTAAAGGCTCAGGAAGAAGCCTTGAAGGCTGTTAAACCAGGTATGAAATGTAATGAGATAGACAAAGTCGCAAGAGATATAATCAGAGAGGCAGGATATGGTGACTGTTTTGGACATGGACTTGGTCATTCTGTAGGATTATTTATTCATGAAAATCCAAGATTTTCACCAAATTGTGATTCAGTTTTAGAACCGGGAATGGTAATTACAGTTGAACCGGGCATTTATATTTCTGGACAATTTGGTGTGCGAATAGAGGATTTAATTGTAGTTACGGAAAATGGTTATACAAATCTTACAGCTTCAGAGAAGAAAATGTTGGTAGTTTAAAATTGTATTAGATAACCAACTACAATACTTAAGGCATTTAGAAGCCTGATAGCAGCTTATTTGGCAAAAAATAGTTGAAATATTCTTATATATATTATAAAATGTGACAAGAAGTTTATATCTTAAGGAGGATTTTTTATTATGGCAGAGATGATCTCAGCAGGTGATTTTAGAAACGGTGTTACAATAGAGTTTGAAGGTAATATTTTTCAGATTATAGAGTTTCAGCACGTTAAGCCTGGTAAAGGTGCAGCGTTTGTAAGAACAAAGCTTAAGAATATCAAGAATGGTGGTGTGGTAGAGAAGTCTTTCCGCCCAACAGAGAAGTGTGAGAAGGCTCATATTGAAAGAAGAGATATGCAGTATCTTTACAATGATGGTGAGTTGTATTATTTTATGGATCCTGAGACATATGATCAGATTCCTATCAGTGCAGAAGCTATAGGTGATTCACTTAAGTTTGTAAAAGAAAATGAGGAGTGTAAGATTTGTTCTCACAATGGTTCTGTATTTGCAGTAGAACCACCACTTTTCGTAGAGCTTCTTATTACAGAGTGCGAGCCTGGTGTTAAGGGTGATACAGCTACAGGTGCTACAAAGCCATGTACAGTTGAGACAGGTGCTACAGTTTATGTACCACTTTTTGTAAATGAGGGCGATACAATTAAGATTGATACAAGAACAGGTGAGTATCTTTCAAGAGTATAATTGTAACACTTCAAATAAGGTGACCTCAGTTCTATTGAAGTTAGACAATGGGTAATTCACTAATTTATAGTTCATTATAATAAAAAACAGCAGCGATAGTTTTTAATGATTATTGTTGCTGTTTTTTTGTACCAATTTATGTAAAAAAACATTGCTTCTTTCTCATTATGGAATATTTGATGCATAACAGGATTTGTATATGAATATATATTTATATATAAAAGATATATATGTACAAGGAGTAATGGAAGTGGACAATCTGATATGTATGTCAAGGGAGAATGTAAATGCAGATACACATATCCATGAGGTTTTAAAAATCCTGTCTGTAAGGTTGAGAAAGCTGGTCGGACAATTAAGTATCAGTTGGAATGAGCTTCAGGAAATAAGACTTCGCATAAATGAACCAATTATTATGATATATGGCAATAGAGAATATTTTGTAAGCGAAAAGGGACAGCTTACATCAGATAAAGATAAGGCAGTTGTTGTTACATCATTTGATATAAAGGAAACATTGGAATATATAAGCAATTATTCTTTATATGCATATGAAGATGAGATAAAGCAGGGCTTTATAACGATACAAGGAGGCCACAGGGTAGGTATTGCAGGAAAAGTAGTATTGGAAAATGGAATAATAAAATGCGTAAGACATATATCATTTGTAAATATCAGAATGTCACATGAGATAAAGGGTTGTAGCCAAAGGGTTATGCCCTTTATTTCATTGCAGAGAGAGGTTGCACATACTCTTATTATTTCACCACCAAGATGTGGTAAAACAACGTTGCTTCGGGATATCATTAGGACATTGTCAGATGGGAATGAACTGCTTCCCGGAATGACAGTAGGGGTTGTAGATGAGAGAAGTGAGATTGCAGCATGCTATAAGGGTATACCGCAGAATGATGTAGGTATAAGAACAGACATATTGGATTGCTGTCCTAAGGCATATGGCATGCTTATGCTTATTAGGTCTATGTCACCGCAGGTTATAGCAGTAGATGAGCTTGGTGGTCATCAGGATATAGATGCAGTTTATGATGTAATTAACTGTGGATGCAAGCTGATAGCAACAATACATGGCAATTCAATAGATGATATAAGAAACAGACCGGGAATACGCAGGCTTGTAGAGGAACGGATATTTGAAAGATACATAGTATTAAACGGAAGCAGAAAGGCAGGACATGTATATGCAATATTTGACCAAAGAGGTTCACGTCTTTATAAGGAGGAACCATGATGCTTAAAATTGCCGGAGGTATTCTTATTCTGATTGCATCAGGAAGCATAGGACATGCCATAGGAAGAAATCAGGAGGTCCTTGCAAGCGAACTTTCGGAGCTGCTTATCATGATAAATCTTATTAAGAGTGAGCTTCGTTATGCAGTGAATGAGCTTCCTGAGGCATTTTCAGATATGGCACCAAGACTTAATGGCGCTGTAGGAACATGGTGTGAATATATGGCAGTGCAGCTATCGCAAAGGCAGGAGCTTTCTTTTGAAGAGATATGGAATAATGGCATTTGCAGACTTGATGAGTTTAGCAGACTTAAAGATAAGCATATACAATATGTAGAAAAACTTGGGAAAATGTTGGGATACATGGATGTAGAGGCGCAGCTTGCGCAGCTTATGCTATTAGAATCAGAGATACAGCATGAATATGAAAATGAAAGAGAGAAAACAGGTCAGATAAAGAAGCTTGCAGGTTCGTTGGGAATTTTGGGAGGCTTATTTTTGATTATCATAATGATATAGAAGCGGAGACGGTTTAGTATATGACAATCCAGATTTTATTCAAGATAGGTGCAGTGGGAATATTGGTAGCTCTCCTCAATCAGATATTGAAACATTCCGGCAAGGAAGAGCATGCATATCTTCTTAATCTGGCAGGACTTATCATAGTTTTATCCTGGATTATTCCATATATAAAGGATTTATTTAATGAGATTATGGAATTGGTTAATATAGGTATGCTTATGCTCTAAAACAGAGAATCCATAATCGAAAGGAGGACAATATGGCATTAACAGCACTGGTGCCGGCAGTTATTATAGTAATAATGATGGCGATAAAACTGAATAAAGTAAATCCGGAATACAGCACGCTTTTAAGTATAGGAGCGTGCTTGTTAATTATATTCTTTGTTATAGATAAGCTTACAGGTGTATTTGGATATATAAGTAAAATTACATCATATATAAATATTGATATTATGTATATTGAGATAATTATGAAAATGATAGGAATTGCTTACATATGTGAATTTGCTGCAAATATATGCAAGGATGCAGGTTATAGTGCTGTTGCATCTCAAATAGAGATGGCAGGAAAGGTATCAATGATAGCATTAGGGATTCCTGTTCTGATGAGTGTAATCGATTTGGTTGTATCTTTGCTTGGGGGTACGATATGACATGCGCATTATGCCATCTTGCTGCAAGAGTTGTATGGGCAGCAATCCTATGTGTTACTTTGCTGCATCCTTTTAAGTTAAATGAAGATTATATAAATATGCAGTCTGAAGATATCGGCACAGAGGATTCCGGTGAAAATGAATTATCTCAAGAGGAAGAGTTTGAAGAGCTTGATATGCTTATAAAAGAAAAAATGGAAGTGTCATATACGGATATATATAATGCTGTAAAATCAGGTGATATGAAAAGCCTTGGCGAGTATATAGGACAGATATTGTATAACAAGCTATGGTATGAGATAGGAGAAAGTAAAGGATTATTTATTCAGATGCTTGCTGTTATTATGTTGGGAGCAGTATTTACAAATCTGTCAGGCCGGATAAGCGGATATGCCGGTGGAAATGGTTTCTTTGTTACATATATGATACTTGCAGCATTGCTTTTGTCCTGTTTTACACTTACAAGTCAGATTGCTGTAGATGTAATTTCACAGATAACAGAGTTTATGATGGCATTTATACCGGCATATACTATGGCAGCAGCATATTCAAATGGACAGGAGACGGCAATATTTTCAAGAGATATTATTTTACTTGTTGTTTTTTTATGCGAAAATGTATTGCTTAAAATAGTATTTCCAATTATAAAATGCAGTGGTGTGTGCGGACTTGTAAATAAAATGAATATGGAGGACTATTTTTCAAGACTTGTTGAGTTATTTAGAAGTATAGCAGGCTGGATTATGAAAACGATGTTTGCGGCAATAACAGGTATAAATGTGGTTAAAGGAATTATTTCTCCATCGCTTGACAGATTGGGGAGAAACAGTGCAATAAAAATAATAAGTAATATAGCAGGTGGAGCTGTAGTACAGACTGTGGCAGGTGTTCTTGTAAGTTCAGGTATGCTGATTAAGAACTGCATTGGCATTGCAGGTGCAATAGTAGTGATTGTTATTGCTGTTATACCTGCAGTAAAAATATTTGTAGTATTTATGGGACTTAAAGTAATTGCAGCATTAGTTCAGCCTATAGGGGACAAGCGATTTTCAGAAGGAGTATCTTCTATGGCTGTGACTATAGAACTGATGTTTAAGGCATCAGGAATAGCAATACTTATGTTCATTATTAGTATTACTGCTGTTATAATGCTGGCAAGGTAGGTGATTTGTTATGGCAGAATGGGCAAAAAGCATACTGGTATTTACCATATTTTCTTCCGTAATACTGTTTGTTATGCCTGATGAAAAATATAAAAAATATATTCAGACGGCTATAGGCTTTGTCATGATAATAGTTGTGATAAATCCTGTTGTGGAAATGCTTGGATTCGCAGATAAATTGTCATTTAACATAAGATATGAGATGCGGGATGAAGAACTTATAAGTATAGAGGATACATATTATGCTGATGTACTATCGGCAATTATAGAGGATGAGCTAAACAGTGAATATGGTATAACAGCACATGTGCAGGTATATATTGATGAAAGTCAGAAAGTAAGCTCTATAGAATTATCCGGTTTTAAAATTGATATGGAAATGGAAGAGAGTATAAGAAATAACTTGTCTTATAAATATGGTATTAATGAGGATATGATAATCATATATTGATAGTGTATATATTAAGGGCTCTAATAAATGTCTGCTGGTGGAGGAGGAAATGGAGAAAGAAAAATTTGACTTGAAGAATAAAATATCAGGACTGTTTGATGCGAAAAACAGCAGAATAAAGAATTTTATTATGCTGTTGTTAATTGGCATTTGCCTGATGATAATAGTATGGCCTGAACCTGCCTCTGATTCAGGAGACAGTAAGGTTACATCAGAAAATTACAAAGATGAGGCAGGTGAAATAAATGAAACTTCTGTGAGTACTACAGATGAGTACATATCAAAGCTGGAGGAGAAATTAAGTGGTTTACTCTCATCTATGAATGGTGTTGATAAAGTTCAGGTGATGATTACATTAAAAGATCATGGAGAAAATGTTGTTGAGAAAGATAAAAATGTCAGTAGTATCACAGGAGCAGATAGTAACCAGAATAATTCAGATGAAAAGACTGTAACATCAAAGTCAGAGAATTATGATGGACCATATGTGAAACAGGTATTGGAGCCAAATATAGAGGGGGTGCTGATATGTTGTACCGGTGGAGGAAATCCGGACATAGTTCTCAAGATTACAGAAGCTGTACAGGCATTATTTGATGTGCCCGTGCATAAGATTGTGGTATTAGAAGCAAATTAAGCGGAGGGCTAAATGAAAAAGGTATTAAAAAAGAACAAACTGGTAATACTTGCATTAGCGGTTATGATTGGGGTAGCGGGATACCTGAATTTCAACGAAAGTAATAAGAATAATCTTGCCACAAAGGAAAATAAGAATAAGAAAGCAGATATGGAGGTTATAAGCTACGAAGAAAATACAGCAACTAAGGCGGCAACAGATACTGATGATGTATCCGAAGAGTCAACAGATATAACAACCCCGGATAAGAGTCTGGAAGAGGCTGCAATGGAGGAAAATATCAAATTAAATAGCGATGAAGATGATATAGGTGAGGCTGTACTTACAAATGCAGAAGTAATAAATAATAATATGGCTATGGCAAAGCTCAACAGAGAACAGAGCCGTTCACGTACAAAGGAATACCTGCTTAGCATTATTAATGATGAATCAATAGATGACTCAGCAAAACAGGAGGCAACGGCATCATATGTAAAGTTAAGTGACAATATTGAAAAGGAGACTGATGCAGAAACTCTTCTTGCTGCTAAGGGCTATGAAGCGGCAATTGTAACTATAGGAGATGAATCTGTTGATGTGGCACTTAATTCTACTGATATAAGTGATACGGAAAGAGCTCAGATAGAGGACATTGTGACTCGCAAAACAGGCTATGATATCAGTCAGGTTGTTATTTCTGTTCTTTCAAATAAATAATAACATGTTGTTTAAATAATAAAGTATGCACGAGAGACTGCCGGTGATTTGATGACAGTCTCTTTTGTTTGGTCTTATTCTCAACGATAAACGTGTATTTATCACTACTTGCAAAGTTTGTGGCGAGTGATTATAATAGGGAGTTAAGATGGTACATTTTATTTGTATTGGAGGTAGCTGCTATGAGCGAAGAAAATAATGTATATAATATAAAAGAGGAGAATTCACTTGGTCAGGTGCAGATAGCCGATGATGTAGTGGCTATAATAGCAGGACTTGCAGCCGGAGAAGTAGAAGGTGTATATAAATTAACAGGAAATTTCAGCAATGAGCTGGCTTCAAAGCTTGGCAAAAAGAATCCGGCAAAAGGTGTAAAAGTTGAATTGCTGCCAGGTAAGGTAAAAGTAGACATCAGTATAGAAGTACTTTATGAATATAGCATTCCTACAGTATCACAACAGGTACAGGAAAAAGTAAAACAGGCTATTGAGAATATGACAGGTCTCGTAGTTGAAAAAGTAAATATAAGAATAGCAGGTGTCAGAGTAGCTGACACAAACTAGAGAGGTAGAAATGACTAGAAGAGAATTAAGGGAAAAGGTTTTTAAGATATTATTTTGTCTGGAATTTAATTCCGAAGAGGATATGAAAGAACAGATAGAGCTTGCTTTAGATGGAGATATACCGGCTGATGATGATGAGCCGTTTGAATATCTTGAATTAAGAGATGAAGATAAAAAGTATATATCATGCAGAGTGCTTGATATAGTAGATAAACATAAAGAGATAGATGGAATAATAGAAGAGATATCTGAAGGCTGGAAGCTTCCCCGTATAGGAAAAGCAGAGCTTGCTATTTTAAGACTTGCTATATATGAGATGAAATATGATGAAGATATTCCTGTAAAAGTTGCGATAAATGAGGCGGTGGAGCTGTCAAAGCTTTACTGTGATACAGAAGCAAAGAGCTTTATTAATGCGCTTCTTGCAAAACTCACAAAGTAGGTAGAGATATGGCTGTACGAAGCTATACTGTTTCTCAGATAAACGGATATATAAAAAATTTAATAGCAAGTGATTATCTGCTTTCTGATATATATATAAAAGGTGAAGTGTCTAATTGCAAATATCACAGTTCAGGGCATATATATTTTACCCTTAAAGATGGCACCGGTGCCATTGCTGCTGTTATGTTCAGAGGAAACGCAGACAGTGGTCTTTCATTTAAGCTTCAGGATGGACAGATGGTTATTGCACATGGAAATGTAAATGTGTATGAAAGGGATGGCAAATACCAGTTCTATGTCAGGGATATAGAGCATGATGGCATAGGCAGTCTGTATGAGGAATATGAGCGTTTAAAGCAGAAACTTTATGAGCAGGGTTTGTTTGAATTTGATATAAAAAAGCCGATTCCTGTATATCCTAAAAAAGTAGGAATTGTTACTGCAGAAACAGGGGCGGCTATACAGGATATAAAGAACATTGCAAAAAGACGCAATCCATTTGTTCAGCTTATACTTTATCCGGCAAGAGTCCAGGGAGAGGGTGCAGCCGAGGATATTGCTCATGGTATAAAAGTACTTGATGAAATGTCACTCGATACAATTATTATAGGACGTGGCGGCGGCTCAATAGAAGATTTGTGGGCGTTTAATGAAGAAGTTGTTGCATGGGCTATATATAATGCAAAAACGCCTATTATATCAGGAACAGGTCATGAGATAGATAATACAATAGCAGATTATGCTGCAGATTTGCGTGCACCTACACCATCTGCTGCATGTGAACTGGCGATACCTGATGTTATGACTGTCATACGTCATATAGAAGGTCTTGAGGAGCATATGGCAAGACTCATGGATAGTCATATAGATAATATCAGAAGTATGCTTGCTGCATATGAAAGGCAGCTCAGACTTTTGAATCCAAAACAGAAGCTTATGGACAGGCAGCAGTATATTGACGAGTTGTATGACAGATTAAGCAGATTGATGAAACAGCAGTATGACAGAAAATGTACAAGCTTACAATTGGTGAGTTCGCGGATAAATGGAATGTCAC
>JBJEMQ010000150.1:0-2542 GCA_051879755.1 Coprococcus sp.
CTACAATTCCAGACTAATGTTATATGCTGTAAGCCAGTAATCTACCTGTAAAAGATATGCTATCATTTGTGGACCTGCCATCAACTGACCAAACCACGGTTTGCCATAGTCCTTAGGAGATGTCATAAGCTCCTCTATAGCAGATATATCTATAAGTTGAAGCAATCTGCTGTTTTTATTATGAATAACCTCATTCATACGTTTACAAAGTATTTCCTCATATAGAGGATTATAGGATTTCGGATAAGGACTTTTTTTCCTGAATAATATTTCATCAGGAACGCAGCCTCGCATAGCTTCCCGTAGAAGGCTCTTTTCTGTATTATTTTTATACTTATATTCCCATGGTACATTAAATACATAATCGACTATTCTGTGGTCTGCAAATGGTACTCTTGCTTCAAGACCACTATGCATACTAGTTCTGTCCATTCTGTCAAGAAGAGTCTGCATAAACATACGGATATTAATATAACCTATTTTGCGTCTGTTCCTCTCTAAAGGAGTTTCTTCAGGCAGCATATTTATCTCTGATACTATGGATGAATACAGCTGTTTAATATATTCAGGAATATTCAGAAATTCGGCAAGTTCTTTGCTTAGGATATCAAGCCGCGGAGATATGTCTTTCATCCATGGAAAAGTTGGGCAATTTACCAGTTCATCACGATAAAACCATGGATAACCACCGAATATTTCATCAGCACATTCACCTGTAAGAACTACCTTATGTGTATTTGCTACCTGACTGCAGAAATATAGGAGAGATGAGTCTACATCGGCCATGGTTGGAAGATCTCTTGATATAACTGAAGTATACAGCATATCAGCCATGTCATCCATATTACAGGTAAGAAATGTATGATTTGTATGAAGGTAATCACACATTAATTCTACATATGGTTTGTCTTCAGCAGGCTGAAAGGAATTTGATTTAAAATACTTTGAATTATCTGTAAAATCAAATGAAAATGTATCAAGCTGTACACCGTGCGCTTTAAGACAACCTGAGCAGACAGATGTTACTATAGATGAGTCTATTCCTCCGGATAGAAATGTACATACAGGAACATCTGATACAATCTGTCTTGTTATACTATCCTTGACAAGAAATGCTGTTTTTTCTATTGTTTCCTCATAGGTGTCGGTATGAGGTAAAGACTTTATTCTATAGTATGTGAAATCGGTAAGTCCATATTTATTTATTTTGATATAATGTCCGGGCTTCACTTCCAGAATATTCTTATACACTCCCGAACCGGGCACTTTAGATGGACCTAGGCCGAATATCTGACACAGACCATCTCTGTCTATGGTTGGGACTATTCCGGGATATTGAAATAATGCCTTTATTTCAGAAGCATATACAAGTGTATCGTCAGGGGTTATGGTGTAGTAAAGTGGTTTAACACCAAAATGATCCCGGTATAAATATAGAGAATCATTTGCTGTATCATATATGGCAAATGCAAATATTCCGTTTATACGTTCGATAAATTCAGGACCATAATGGATAAATGAATTAATCAAAACCTCCGTATCTGAGGTAGTAGTAAATTCATATCCAAGATGTATGAGGTCAGATTTTAATTCATCTGCATTATAAATCTCTCCATTATAAACTATATGGACCTGATTGCCATATATTGATTTCATCATAGGCTGATTTCCGGTTTTTAAATCTCTTATAGACAATCTGGTATGTGCCAGACAACATTTTGTTAGTACCGCATATTCCTGATTGTCAGGCCCCCGGTGTTTCAGATGATTATTCATATTATCAAGAAGCTCATAGCAATATTCCTGCTTCTTCATATAATTTTCATTGCTGTTATAAAAACCTGCTATTGAACACATAAAAAGCCTCGCATATTAGTTATCTATGTATTATATGCCAATAAAATACATTTTTATACCAAAGTATGCAGGAGATAAAAAACTCCCTTTGACATTTTATAGTGACAAAAGGGAGTTTTTATGAGAAAAACTTATATATGCTATTTAATTCTTATCTTTAATCAGACTATGAATTTCCTGAAGTGATTTAACATCACCATTACCATTTTTCTGTACATATAAGATACCTTTAACAGTAGCTCTTGCTGCAGCAATGGTAGTCATATATGGAATCTTGGCTTTTATTGCAGCTTTACGGAGATAACTGTCATCATGAACACTGTCCTTACCAATTGGCGAATTGATAATCAGGTCTATATCTCCATTTGTAATTAGGTCTGAGACATTTGGACGACCTTCATATATTTTCTTTACCAATTCGGCACTAAGACCGGCTTCGGTAATAATTTTATGGGTATTTCCTGTTGCAAGTATTTTAAATCCTGCTTCAGTGAATAGTCTTGCTATTTCAACTACTTCAGGCTTGTCTTTACGATTGACGGATATCAAAACTGTTCCTTTAAGAGGAAGCTTTGTCTGTGTTGCTTCCTGAGCCTTAAAGAAAGCTTCGCCATAATATGTGGAGAGACCAAGAACCTCACCGGTAGAGCGCATCTCCGGACCAAGTATTGGGTCTACCTCAGGA
>JBJEMQ010000151.1:0-2539 GCA_051879755.1 Coprococcus sp.
CATACAATTGATTTGTTATTAAATATTGTTTAATTTTATTAACCAGCAGTAAAATCAAATTCCTTTCCATCCCCACCATTATACTCCGATGTAAGCCAGCACACCAAAGACAAATATTGTCTATATAATACAGCAGATTTTCTCAGTACAAATTTACACTCTGTTTTTCTGCTCCAGCATCAGATTTACAGCAGCTCATTCACACGTTGTACCCAAGATTTTATTTCATCTTCGGATGTTTCCAGATGATTTCCACCACTAGAATCAAACTTTACTTCAAACGGTTCTTTGATATCCGCTCCTGGGCAGGCTGATTTCATATCTTTAATTACATGACCAGGCCAGCCGCCATTCGTCATAAAGGGAACCACTGTTTTTCCTACCCAATCGCATTGATGCAAATAGGTACGTACTGCCGGTGCCATTGTATACCACCAGGTAGGTGTTCCGACAGCAATGACATCGTATTCTCTCATATCTGCACCAAGCAGTTGGATTTCCGGTTCAAATCCCCGAATAACCTCCTGCTTACCCTGATTTACCACTTCATCATAGCTCCCCTGATACGGGATGACGGTATCAATCCGTGCAAGATCAGCACCCGTAGCACTTTGTAGTTCCTTTGCAATACGTTTCGTATTTCCATTGGACCAAGAATAATAAACAATCAGCATCTTCTTCATCTTAAATCTCTCCCTATCTCTTCGATTAATTCCGAGTTGTTAAACTCTTTCTAATCCTTAACTTCTTGCCCTACGGACAAGAAGCATCCCTTGCCCAAAGGGCTCGGTCAATTATTGTTTTATTATATGTTTTCTTTCTACTTCTTCATAGTTCTCTTTAATCCCTCAGATAAATAATGACCTACCACTACGAATAATCCCATAACTGCTAAATAATCAGCTAAAAACAACACCAGTGGTTCATCAAAATCAAAAAATACAAATTGATTCCTAAGCAGCATGTAACTGCCTATCTGTCTTTTTATAAATGCCCAAATGCCAAATCCTGCTATAAGAAGTGCTATCATCCGAAGCATCCATGTACGCAAAGAAGATTGCTTTTTTACCAGTTTCCTTGCCATCCCCATCATCATACTCCAGTGGAAGCCAAGGTGCAGGCTCATCAGCACAAGTCCCCAATATGCGGAAAGCATGTGAATACTTCTCGCCAGGGAACGTCTTCCATTTACTGGCAGAAAGGAAAATACATGACGTGAAAGGATGATTCCGCTTACCATCGCTCCAATCATTGTAGCCAGCACACCAAAGACAAGTACTGTCTGTATCATGCGATACAATGTATATTTTCCCTTTAGCAGATGTTTGCTCCACTTATGATTTAAGATATGATGCACGATAAACAAAATGAAAATAATGACTCCAATCCATTCATGTGTTGCTTGTCCTATTAATTCATAAGTCATAAGAAAAAGTAATGATATTGTCATTCCAATATCTACTAAAATCTTTATCATTGTTTTGCTATTGATACAGACCGCCTCCAATTCTAATAACCTAAACTATTTATCCAATCTGCAACATCACTTGATGCATTCGGAACATCTCTTTCATTAACTGTAAAGCCATCTTCAATCACCACAGCATCCGGTTCCAGTTTCTGAATTGTACTGATAGTACTTGAGAAGCGGCTGCCATTGTGCACATTAAACGGTATAATCGTCTTTCCTGAAAAATCATATTCCTCAAAAAAGCTGTACATAACCATCGGCATATCATACCACCAGTTCGGATATCCAACAAAAATAACATCATACGCATCCAAGTTTTCGATATGACTGGTCAATTCCGGTCTTTCATTTTCACTCTGCTCTTTAGCTGCATAATCAATCAACTCTCCACCATCCGCAGGATATACTACTGATGTCTGAATAGAGAACAAATCTCCGCCTGTATTTTCCTGAATCATATCTGCCACTGCACGGAGACGTCCTACAGGTGTTCCGTTCACTAACGAATAGCTTGCTGAAGAAACTACATCCACACCACTGTTTTCTGCTGCGGTGAAATAAGCAATTAAAATCTTACTGTCATTCTCCACCGTTTTCTCTGCCTCAACCTGATTTTTTTGATTATCCACAGTGTCAGTTTCTGATTTTGCAACATTGTTCTCTTCTGACACGATATTTTTCTGTGTAACTGTTGCAGATGCATTCTGTTTACCATCAGAGCTGCCGCAGGCAGAAAGTGAAAATACCATAGCTGTCGCCAACAGGCACACCAGAATACTTTTTCTGTGCTTCTTATTAATCATAATATTTGTTACCTCCTGTTTCTTTCTATTTTGATACTATCATTTTAACGAAAACAGAGCTTTTCAAGAAGTCTCGAATAGTTTTTCACTTATAACCCAAAGGTGTTTACTCATTCTTACATTGCTCGACAATAAACCAAACTACCTTTTCGGCAACTTGTTTTCCAAACTACAAAGAGAGTTTTAAGGACCCACAGTTTAAAAACGGTACTCTCCATAACCGGAAAGTACCGTTCTCCTCTTTAAATAATATCAACCAATCTTA
>JBJEMQ010000152.1:0-10770 GCA_051879755.1 Coprococcus sp.
AGAGCAACACGCTTTTTCTGTCCGCCTGACATTTCAAAAGGTGATGATTCATAATATCTTTCATCAAGTCCTGTAAGTCTCAATGCCTCTATGGCAGCTTCCTTTGCCTGGTTATTATCCATGCCAAAATTCTTCGGTCCATACATTACATCCTTAATAACTGTATCTTCAAATAACTGATACTCCGGATACTGGAATACAAAACCTATACGTTTCCTAAGTTCCTTCAGATTCCTTGTATTTACCACATCTATTCCATCAACCAACAAAACACCTTCAGTTGGTCTTATCAGGCCATTTATCATCTGGAGAAGTGTACTTTTCCCAGAACCGGTATGACCAACTACCGCTACAATCTCACCTTTTTTTATAGAAAGTGACACACTTTTTACTGCTTGAACTGACACATCACCTTTTTTATAGGTATATGATACATTTTCCATATGAATAATCGTTTTATTCAAATTGCCATTATAATCTTTTTCTATATACTGAATATTTGTTGCTTTATTCTGTGTATTTATATTCTGCTTTATATTTTCTACAAGCAAATCCATCACCTTATCATTATTACAGATATCTTTATATTGAGGCTTATCAAAATACCCCAATACATTTCCCAATCTATATGGTAATGGCAATTCTATACCATAGCCTGTTAACATATCTGCTTTCTCTGCCAGGATTTCATCAGGTCTTCCCTGTATTCTTACTCTGCCTTCTGACATAATATAGATATAGTCGGCTTTCATAGCTTCTTTCATTTTATGAGTTATTAAAATAATAGTAATTCCCTGCTCTTTATTCAGCTTATATACAAGTTCCATAATATCTGACGAGCCCGCCGGGTCAAGCATTGATGTTGCTTCGTCAAATACAATACACTCCGGCTTCATTGCCATTACGGATGCAATGGCAAGACGCTGTTTCTGTCCACCACTAAGCCTCGATGTATTTCTATCTATATAGGCAGACATTCCGGTAAGTCGTAATACATCATCTATTCTCTTCCATATATTTTCTGTCTCCATGCCGATATTTTCCAGTCCAAATCCAACATCTTCAGAAACCGAATTACCAATTATCTGATTATCAGGATTCTGAAATACCATACCCACACTTTTTCTTATATCTAAGAGATTATTCTTATCTGACGCATTTTTTCCCGCAATAATAACACTTCCATCATCTGCTGAAAGAAGTCCATTCATATGTCTTGCCAATGTAGATTTACCCGAGCCATTCTTTCCCATAATCGCTATTATACTTCCTTTATGCACCGTTATGTCAGCATTATTAATAGCAAAATGCTCTCCGATTACATTTCCATCTGCATCTTTAATATTGAATTTGTGTGATAACCTTTTAATATCTATAAATGCCATACTGCCAAACTCCTTTGCAAATCCATCTGCGCATTCCTGTAATCTATTCGGAGCGTTTATTATTTAATAGGCTTTCCGTATAATTTCCTTTAAAATAACAAAAAGGCTGAAAGCACATTATCTGTACTAACAGCCCTCTTTTAATTTTCTTGTTATACTAACTCAAGTATTACTTCCATAGCCTGATCGCCCTTACGCTGACCGATCTTGATGATTCTTGTATAACCGCCATTACGTCCGGCGTACTTTGTACCATACTCATCAAATAATTTTGCTGTTAAATCAACCTTCTTTGTTCCGGCCTTTTTACCAGCTGCCTCTTTAGGAACTTCTACAACAGGATATAATACCTTAAGCATCTCTCTTCTTGCATGAAGTCTTGATGGCTGGTCTTTCTTTACTTTCTTCTCAACAGTGTCATATACAGTAACCTTCTTACCATCTACAACTTCTTTGATTCTCTTACCATCTTTATCCTTCTTTGCAACCTTAGCCATTACTGTAACTTCATCAAAGTTATCCTTTTCCTTAACAGCTAATGTGATAAGCTTTTCTGCAATCTTAACAACTTCCTTAGCTCTTGCTTCAGTTGTCTTAATCTTGCCGTGATATAATAACTGAGTTACCTGATTACGAAGTAATGCATTTCTCTGTGCACTTGCTTTTCCAAGTTTTCTATACATTGCCATTTTAATTTCCTCCTTACCCCAATGGGTCTTCACTGTGCTTACTATACTTCAGCGTGAGTGGTATTCGTATTATTCATCGCATGCATTAAGGGATAATCCTAATTCCTTAAGCTTTGCTAATACTTCATCTAATGATTTACGACCGAGGTTACGTACTTTCATCATATCCTCAGGTGTCTTATTAATCAATTCCTCAACAGTATTGATGCCCGCTCTCTTTAAACAGTTATATGAACGAACTGATAACTCAAGCTCATCAATATTCATCTCAAGAACCTTTTCCTTTTCATCTGTTATGCTCTCAATCATAACATCTACTGATTTAGCCTGTTCTGATAAATCAACGAAAAGATTCAAATGCTCTACAAGTACCCTTGCTGCAAGACTTACAGCCTCGTCTGGAGCTAATGCGCCATTTGTAAATACATCTAGAGTCAGCTTATCATAATCTGTAATCTGACCTACACGAGTATTCTGTACTGTAAGGTTTACTCTCTCAACCGGCGTATATATAGAATCAACAGCTATGACATCAATCGGTGCTTCTGCTTCTTTATTCTTATCTGCACCAATATAGCCACGACCACTTTCAATAGTAAGCTCCATTTCAAGCTTTGCATCAGGACCACTTAAGTGTGCAATAACTAAATCTGGATTAACGATACTTATATCACCATCTACATGTATATCTGATGCTTTTACAACACATTCGCCACTAACATCAATATATGCCTGTTTAGGCTCAAGTACAAGAGAGTTATTTCTAATAACGAGCTCCTTGATGTTCATTATTATCTCTGTAACATCTTCCTTTACACCAGGAATTGAGCTAAACTCGTGCAAGACACCTTTAATCTTTATATGTGTTACAGCTGCACCAGGTAATGAAGAAAGCATTATTCTTCTAAGCGAATTACCAAGTGTTGTGCCATAACCTCTCTCTAAAGGTTCTACTACAAATTTACCATACTTGTTATCATCTGAAATCTCAACTATCTCAATTTTTGGTTTCTCAAACTCAAACATTCAAGCCCCTCCTTTATGGGTATTTAACTGCTACACTCCAGTAATACTAGTTATTACTTAGAATATAACTCGACAATAAGGGTCTCATTTACAGGAACATCTATCTGCTCTCTGCTTGGCTTCTCAATAACCTCACCTGAAAGACTATCTCTGTCAGCTGTCAACCATCCTGGAACAAGATGTCCTTCTGTTGCTGCTATTATATCCTTATATCTCTGAAGAGACTTGCTCTTCTCTCTGATTTCAATCTTGTCACCCGGCTTAACTGAGTATGATGGAATGTTTACACATTTACCATTTACAAGTACATGCTTATGGTCAACAATCTGTCTTGCTTCTCTTCTTGTTCTTGCAAATCCCATTCTGAATATTATGTTATCAAGTCTTAACTCAAGTAATGTCATAAGGTTAGGACCTGTTAAACCTTTCTGCTGCTCTGCTTTAGCATACAGATTACGGAAAGGCTTCTCTAATACACCATAGATGAACTTTGCCTTCTGCTTTTCACGAAGCTGAAGTCCATACTCACTCATCTTCTTGTTTGCTCTTGCTGATTTTCTTCTTGACTTCTTATCTATACCGAGATACATTGGCTCCATGCCTAAAGATCTGCATCTCTTAAGAACTGGGGTTCTATCTACTGCCATCTTATCTTGTACCTCCTATTACACTCTTCTTCTCTTTGGCGGACGACATCCATTATGTGGTACTGGTGTTACATCCTTAATACTTACTACATCTATTCCGCAAGCTGAAAGGGCACGAATTGCAGCCTCTCTTCCTGAGCCTGGTCCCTTTACCATAACATCAACTGTCTTTAAACCGTAAGGTGCAGCAGCCTTTGCAGCTGTTTCAGCAGCCATCTGAGCAGCGTATGGAGTTGACTTCTTAGAACCCTTAAATCCTAAACCACCTGCGCTTGCCCATGAAAGAGCATTACCTTCAGCGTCTGTTAATGTAACGATTGTATTATTGAAAGATGACTGAATATGTGCCTGTCCATGCTGAACATTTCTCTTAACACGCTTCTTAGTCACTTTTTTAGTAGCCTGTTTAGCCATTAACTTAAACCTCCTATGGTTTTTTCAAAATTAAACAAATGTATATTGCTATTTCTATATCTCATTATCAATGTTTCCTCTATATATAATATAGAAGAAATCCCATGTAACAGAAAAATTTACTTTTTCTTATTAGCTACAGTCTTCTTTGGACCCTTACGAGTTCTAGCGTTTGTCTTTGTCTTCTGACCACGAACTGGAAGTCCCTGTCTATGACGCTTACCACGATAACATGCAATTTCCTGTAAACGCTTAATATTAAGAGCTACTTCTCTACGTAAATCTCCTTCTACAGTCTGTGTTGCGTTGATTACTTCACTGATTCTTCTTACTTCATCATCAGTTAAATCAGCACAACGTGTGTCAGGATTAACATTCGCTTCCTTAAGAATACGCTGTGATGATTTTAAACCTATACCATATACATAAGTAAGTCCAATCTCAACACGCTTCTCTCTTGGTAAATCAACACCTGAAATACGAGCCATTCTAATTAACCTCCGTAAAAATTCTTCTCACTTGGCGATTATCCCAGCATATCCCAATACATATGTACTGAGGTGAAATGCATATACTGACAGTCCTCTAACCATATTATTTTCTATATTTTTACTAGCATATAATATTCATATGCTACAGCCGCTTCTAAAATAGTACAACACAAAATCTATGTGTTGACGCACAAAAAACAAGGTATCTCTACGGATGGGCTATCATCCAAATACCTCATTCTTTTTTTGATTAACCCTGACGCTGTTTGTGCTTAGGATTTTCGCAGATAACTCTAACGATACCTTTTCTTTTGATAACTTTGCACTTATCGCATATAGGTTTTACTGATGCTCTAACCTTCATTAGAAAATCTCCTTTCAAAAAAAGTCCGCTACAAATAAGCATTCTAACATTATATATTGTAAAATGCAATAGCTAATTTACTAAATATTTCAAATATTTTAATTTAGATAATCCTTTAATGTGCTTTTATGACATAAATCGTCATCTTATTTATCTCGCCATACTATTCTGCCCTTTGTTAAATCATATGGTGATAGTTCAAGAGTAACCTTATCTCCTGGAAGAATTTTAATATAATTCATTCTAAGCTTTCCACTTATATGAGCAAGCACCTTATGTCCATTTTCAAGTTCTACCTGAAACATGGCATTTGGAAGTTTCTCCAGAACTGTTCCTTCTACTTCAATCACATCTGACTTTGACATTTCAAATCCTCCTATAAACTTATGAGTTTTTTGAAGAAAACTCGTTACTGCATTTTCATTTTATAATTCCAGCCCCAAAGCTTTTGACAGTATCTCAGGTTCACCTTCTGTTATCAGAATTGTATTTTCATAGTGGGCTGAAAGACTGCCGTCTCTTGTAACTACAGTCCAATCATCATCTAACCATTCTACTTCATAACCACCCAGAGTTATCATCGGCTCTATAGCGATAGTCATACCTGCCTTAAGCTTTGGTCCCTTTCTCTTTGTTTCAAAATTTGGAACCTCCGGCTCTTCGTGAAGGTTTGCTCCAACACCATGGCCTACAAGATCAATAACTACACCCAGATTATGTTTCATGGCATATTGTTCGACTGCAATTCCTATATCCCTGATATAATTACCTGCCACAGCTACCTTTAATGCTTCAAAGAAAGACTGCTTAGTCACTGACATTAACAATTCAGCTTCTTCTGACACCTGACCAACACCATATGTTCTGGCTGCATCAGAATGATAACCCTTGTATATAACTCCGGCATCTAAACTAACTATATCACCTTCCTTAATATATCTTTTCTTTGAAGGAATACCATGTACTACTTCATCATTTACAGATACACATATAGAAGCGGGATACCCGTTATAATTTAAAAATGATGGTATACAACCATAACTCCTGATAACCTCTTCACCAAGTTTATCAATCTCATACGTTGTAATTCCCGGCTTAATAGCCTTTTTTAACTCTTCATGAGTGATTGCAAGTATTCTTCCTGCTTCCCTCATAAGTTCAATTTCTCTCTGGGATTTTATAGTAATTGACATTATTATTCACCCAGGATATTAACTATAGCAGCAAATACATCTTTCATATCTACTGTTCCATCAACCTCTTTCATAACTCCTTTTGCTTCATAGTAGTTAATAAGTGGCTGTGTCTGTTCATGATAAACCTTAAGTCTGTTAAGAACTGTCTCAGGCTTATCATCATCTCTTAATATAAGTTCAGCGCCGCATGCATCACACTTACCTTCAACCTTTGTTGGATTATATACAACATGATATGTTGCTCCACAACCTACACATGCGCGTCTTCCTGACATTCTTTTTACAATATTCTCATCAGGCACTTCTACATTAATTGCGTAATCAATTGATTCGCCAATTGCCGAAAGTGCCTTATCAAGAGCCTCTGCCTGTGGAATAGTTCTTGGGAAACCATCAAGAATATAACCATTTTCACAGTCAGGATCCTTAAATCTATCTATAACTAAATCGACAACTAATTCATCAGGTACAAGAAGACCTTTGTCCATATACTCCTTTGCCTTAGCGCCAAGTTCTGTTCCATTTTTTATGTTTGCTCTGAATATATCTCCTGTTGAAATATGAGGTACTCCATATTTTTCTGCAATCATCTTTGCCTGTGTACCTTTTCCTGCCCCAGGGGCACCTAACATAATTATTTTCATATATACCTCCATTATATCTGCCAACCATACATCGCATTCTACACATGACAACTGCCAGCAGAAACACATCGTTCTCAAGCAACAAATTTGTAAATATCTTCAAATACACGAATAGGAAGTGTACATTGTACACTCCCATTCATGTTTAAGTTCATTCTCAGTTCTATTCTTACTAATCTAATAAAAATCCCTGATAATGTCTTACAAGCATCTGTGATTCCAAACTCTTCATTGTCTCCACAACAACACCAACTACGATGATGATAGATGTACCACCAAATGAAAGATTTGTGCTGAAGAATCCGTTAAAGAACATTGGAATACAAGCTACAATTAACAGGCCAACTGCGCCTATAAATATAATATAATTTAATATTCTGTTCAAATATTCCTGCGTTGGCTTACCAGGTCTTATACCCGGAATAAATCCTCCGCTCTTTTTCATATTATTTGCAATCTCCATTGGATTAAAGGTAATTGCGGTATAGAAATATGCGAAGAAGAATATAAGCAGAATATACACTATAAGACCTATAGAAGCCCATGGAGTCGTTCTGCTAAACCAATTCGACTGACTAAGAACCTGCAAAATCTTTCCACCCACGCCTGATGCTTTTATTCCAAACAGACTTACGATAATCTGTGGAACAGAAAGTATAGACGAAGCAAATATTACCGGTATAACACCTGCTGTATTTACCTTAAGTGGAATATGATTGGTCTGTCCTCCAACCTGTTTTCTTCCTCTTACACTCTTTGCATACTGTACAGGAATCTTTCTCTCTGCTCCCTGAAGTACACACACAAGAACTACTGTAACAATAATAATAGCTGCTATTAATAATCCAACCAACACAAGTCTGACAGGATCTTTTCCCTTCATAAACTGTATATACAGATTCTTAAGGTCATTCGGGAATGTTGAAACAATATTAATCAAAAGAATTATTGAAATACCATTTCCAACACCTCTTTCTGTTATTCTTTCACCAAGCCACATTACAAAAGAACTACCTGCTGTAAGAATAACTATCATTGAAAGAATTGACCAGAAATTGTAATTGTATAAATACCCTTTTTGACCAAAGCTAAGAGCAAGACCCGCACTTTCAAGTATTGAAAGTCCTATAGTCAAAAATCTTGTTATTGCAGTTATTTTCTTTCTTCCGTCTTCTCCATCCTTCTGCATCTCCTCAAGTGCCGGAATGGCAATTGTAAGAAGCTGTATAATAATAGAAGCAGTGATGTAAGGAGTTACGGAAAGAGCAAATATTGTCATTTGTTCCATCGCACCACCGGTAAACGAACTGAAAAATCCTAATGATTCTCCCAGAGTATCTGTCAAATAAGCTTTTACAGCCTCGGACTTGATTCCCGGAACAGGAATCAAGCTTCCCAGTCTGATTACAACAAGTGCGAAGAGTGTATATAATAATTTTCTTCTTATTTCCTTTACCTTGAATGCATTAATAAAGGTTTTGAACATTATTACATCACCTCTGCTTTTCCGCCAAGAGCTTCAATCTTCTCAGCTGCTGACTTTGAAAAAGCATTTGCCTTAACGATGAGCTTCTTTGTTAACTCTCCATTTCCAAGAATCTTAACACCATCACGTGGATTTTTTACAATACCTGCTTCGATAAGTGTATCAACTGTAATTTCTGAACCATTTTCGAATCTCTCAAGAGCTGAAACGTTGATAGCAACTATTTCCTTATGGTTAATACATTTAAAACCTCTCTTAGGAATTCTTCTATATAATGGCATCTGTCCACCTTCAAAACCTGGTCTAGGTGATCCAGAACGAGCCTTCTGACCCTTATGTCCCTTACCTGCAGTCTTGCCATTTCCTGAACCATGTCCACGGCCTACTCTGAAATTATCGCTATGCTTTGAGCCTTCAGCCGGCTTTAATGTTGATAAATCCATGACCTGCATCCTCCTTAATATAATTATACTTCTTCAACCTTTACTAAATAACTAACCTGCTTAACCATACCAAGAGTTGCAGCATTATTTGGAAGCTCAACTGATTTGTTAACCTTCTTGAGGCCAAGAGCCTCAACTGTTCTCTTATGCTTTGGAACACAGCCGATTGGTGATTTTACTAAAGTAACTTTTAACTTATCTGCCATTTTCTAATACCTCCTTAGTTAAGTATCTCTTCAACAGATTTGCCACGAAGTCTTGCAATCTCCTCAGGTGCCTTAATCTCTGAAAGGCCCTTGATTGTAGCAAGAACTACATTCTGCTTATTGTTTGAACCTAAGGATTTTGTACGGATATTCTTATAACCTGCAAGCTCAAGAACATTACGTGCCGGACCACCTGCTATGATACCAGTACCTTCTGGAGCTGTCTTAAGTAATACAGAAGCACTACCGAATTTTCCGTTCCAATCATAAGGAATACTACCATTTTCATTTAAAGGAACTGTAACTAAATTCTTTGTTGCATCTTCCTTGCCCTTGCGAATAGCTTCAGGAATCTCTACAGCCTTTCCTACGCCAACGCCAACGTGACCATTCTTATCACCAACTACAACAAGACATGCAAATCTAGAATTACGACCGCCCTTAACAACCTTAGTTACACGTTTGATATCTACTACTTTTTCTTCTAATTCTAACTTACTAGCATCTATAATTTCACGCTTCATATGTTGTTTTTCCTCCTTACTAGAATTCTAGACCAGCTTCTCTTGCTGCATCTGCTAATGCCTGAATCTTACCATGATATACAAAACCGCCTCTGTCAAAGATTACGGATTTAATACCTTTTTCCAATGCTCTTTCAGCAATAACCTTACCAACGTATGCTGCTGCATCAACATCATTTGTCTTCTCAAGCTCTGACTTAACAGCCTTTTCAACTGTTGAAGCTGCAACAATTGTATTTCCAACTGAGTCGTCAATAATCTGAGCGTACATATGATTATTACTTCTGAAAACAGCTAAACGTGGTCTTGCTGATGTGCCAGCCAAATGATTACGAACACGCATATGTTTCTTTACACGAACTTCGCTTCTTGATACCTTTTTAATCATCTTATCTCACTCCTTTATTATTTCTTACCAGTCTTACCAACTTTACGTCTGATAGTTTCATCCATATACTTGATACCTTTGCCCTTATATGGCTCTGGTGCTCTCTTCTCTCTGATCTCAGCTGCGTACTGACCAACCTTTTCCTTGTCAATACCACAAACCACTATCTTGTTACCATCAACCTTTGTCTCAAGGCCTTCAGGGTCAACCATCTCTACTGGATGAGAATAACCAAGAGCAAGAACAAGCTTATTGCCCTGCTTCTGAGCTCTATAACCTACACCATTAACTTCAAGAACCTTCTCATAGCCATCTGTAACACCAACTACCATATTGTGGATAAGTGTTCTTGTTAAGCCATGTAATGAACGCATTTTCTTTAAATCGTTTGGTCTTGAAACTGTGATAACACTATCTTCTAACTTAATTTCCATCTCTGCAGGAAGCACTCTTACAAGTGTTCCCTTTGGTCCCTTTACAGTCACTTTATTATTTTCTGCAATATCTACAGTAACTCCTGCAGGTACCGCGATAGGCATTCTTCCGATACGTGACATTTCGCCGTCCTCCTTTTTTTACCAAATAAACGCAAGCACTTCTCCGCCAACGTTTTCTTTTCTAGCTTCTTTATCTGTTAATACGCCCTTATTTGTTGAAATAATAGCAGTTCCCATTCCTCCAAGAACTCTTGGAAGTTCATCTTTGCTTGCGTATACACGAAGACCCGGTTTAGAAATTCTCTTAAGACCTGTTATAATCTTCTCATTTTTATCTGCACCGTACTTCAGGGTAATCTTGATTGTTTCAAACTTACCATCTTCGATAATATCTACAGCCTTAACATAACCTTCTGATAAAAGTATGTCT
>JBJEMQ010000153.1:0-2534 GCA_051879755.1 Coprococcus sp.
AGTATTGTTCCTACTATACAAATACAGAATTTGGTAAGGCTGAATATTATGATCTATGCCTGAAGAGTTCAACACTCGGGATAGATAAATGTGTTGATATAATTTGTGAGCTTGCACAAGAATAGTTTAGCATGTAATTCAATTATACAAAATCAAGAAAAAGTCACTTGAAAATGATTAATTTTTAAGAAAAAATCATTTCAAAGTGACTTTTTTGATTATTGAATATTTGAGATTAGCATATTATTAGATTTGATTTTTTCTAAAACTTTCCAAATAATTTGTAACGAACAGGTAATGATAATGGACTTATTTGACAGAAAGCAACAAATAAGCCCATAATAAAAAAGCCCATGAATAAGAAAAGGTACTAAACGGGAAGGAGTAGCACGTTGGAGATCAAAGAAGCGTATGAGCAATATTTTAATACTGTTTATGGTTATTTGAGTACGCTCACAGGCGGAAACCATAGTCTTGCGGAGGAATTGACACAAGAAACATTCTATCGTGCCACAAAGAAGATTTCAGAATTCCGTGGAGACTCTAAAATGTCAACATGGTTGTGTCAAATTGCAAAATTTGTCTATTACCAGAGCTTAGACAAGAAACGACGCAGAAAAGAGGTTTCATTTGATGAGGCAGTGGAGACTGCTATGCATGAAGAAATGCAGAAGTCAATCGAATATGCTGAAGCAAAAATGAATATATATAAAGTAATATATAGTCTGTCGTCACCGATGAGAGATGTAGTTATGCTCAGATTAACAGGAGAATTAAGCTTTAAGGAAATTGGTGATATTATGTCACAGTCAGAGAATTGGGCGAGAGTAACCTTTTATCGTGCAAAGCAGATTTTGGGAAAGGAGCTGAAAAAAGATGAATAAACAATATGATTGTAATATTATTCTGGATTTGCTTCCACTCTCAATCGAAAACATGGTAAGCGAAGAAACGCAGCAAGTCATTCAACAGCACCTTTTGGAATGTGAAAGCTGTAGGCAGGCTTACGAAGACATGACAAGAGAACTTGATATCACAGCAAATAAGAAGAAAAAGAAAAAAAACAGGCGGCACAAATATAGAAAAAAGAATCTTGTAAGGATATGGATTCTCGGATACCTGTTAGTTTTAGCATTGATTATGGCATTTTGTATCATTGATATGCGTTTGTTCTTTTAAGGAATAGAAAAGAGGTGAGTATTTTGAGAGGAAATACGGATTGTAATATTGTGGTCGACCTTATGCCGTTGTCATTGGACTGCCTGACAAGTGAAGAGTCGGAGCAGCTGATACAGGAACATTTGCGAACATGCAAAAAGTGTCAACGATACAGAGAGAATCTGGTGTTAGAAAGACAGGAAAGAGAAAGAAATGAACAGGAAAATGATCGAAAAATTTTCCGGGCATTAAAGAGATGGCGTTATGAGTTGACAGGACTTTTGTTAGGAGTTCTTTTTGTGATGGCATTTGTGGTAATGTTGGTGTTCGTCAGGTTGACAGGAGTGGGGAGTGATGAAGGATATTCCGTAAAAGAACATTATGAACTGCCAGAAAACTATGGAAAACAGGACTATCAAGGTATATCAGAACTTGCACTTTTCCCGGATAGTGAAAAAATGACAGGACAGATAGAAGAATTCTACTATGATTGCAAAGGACAAAAGCTTTATCAGGAGTATCAGATTTATCTGGAATGTACGTATGAAAAGGATGCTTACGAGGAAGAGAAGCAACGTCTCTTAAATATTACGGATAAGAATACAGGACGAAAGGCAGGGTATTCCGAGATGGAAACAGCTTTACCGTGTGTATATGCAATGCTGTATGATGAAGGGTATGAATATGCACTTCTATCAGATCAGGAATGTATGATTATTTACATTTATTTACAAGGAATGGATCGCAGGGAACTTGCATTCAGAGAGGAGTATCTGCCAAAAGATTATGGACAGCGGGGTGATTTCTTTGAAACGGAAAGAGAAGCATTTTGTATATATGACAAATGAGGAGGCTGGAATTTATGAATAGAAAAGTTAAAAAAATAGGTAAGGGTATTTTGCTTGGAATCATATTAGCAGTTGTTACATTATGGGCAGCAGTAATTGTGTTATTCTATATCTTTTTTCTAGGAGGTCCGGCTAAGATAACAAGAGACATCAATAAATATGAAGCTGTTTTGACACAACCTTATATTCAGACTGCATATATTGTGTTTCCGGAGAAAATTCCAGAAGGAGTGATAGAAACAGAGTTTTATAATTATTACCGGGATACGTTTAATTCACCGACATTACAGACCTATCTGAAGTGTGTATATGATGATGAGAGCTATCACAAAGAAGTTGACAGATTGGAGAATACATCAAAAACATATGGAAATCATGAGAAAAAACTTCTCAGAGATGAAGAAAAGAAGTTTCGCTATCCTGCATATATCGCAGTCGAGAATGCAGCAAATAAATATGAATATGCACTTTTGACAGGTGAAAATGAAATTACTTATATATGCACTTGTTATATCAATAGAAGAGACG
>JBJEMQ010000154.1:0-2532 GCA_051879755.1 Coprococcus sp.
TATTGGAACAGTATGAATCATTAGTGCTGGAGCATCTGTCAGATACCTCTCTTGACTATGGTATCTGCAAGCTGAGCAAAGGCATCATTGATATGATGGAAGGAATGCCGGAATCGGCGGAAATGAATTTGCTTGGAGCAGAAAGCATTATTGGAAATGCTATGGGTACGGATAATGACTATATGAAAACTACTTATAGATATTTGAATAATCTGTATGCACGGTGGAAGAAGCCGGAAAAGGCGATTGAGTACAGGGATAAGTTTCTTGAGGTAAATCGCGGGATTTCCAGAACCTAACAATCCCAACGGTTGCATTTTTTGCAACCGTTGCCCGCAAGAAAATTCTTGCATTTTTATCTTGCATGACTTATAATTCAGATGGTGCGCTACGGAAACTTGCGATGCCCGTGGCCGGTGGAGATTCATGCGTGAACTCCACTTTTATATAGGATTTCAGTAAAAGTGGAGGTTTGCCCTAAATTGTGGGGCAAACCTCATTTACATATATGACATTAAAGTGAAATATAACTTACCCTTGATTAAGTGTTTTTATCCACTCAATCAAATTTTTAATTTCACTTATAAGTGCATCAGCATTAATACTACACAATGCAACTATTAACGATAAAACAGTTATAACCATCATGAACCATTGCAACTTTATATTTTCTTCGCTGCTTCTATATTCAGCCGCATCATTCAACAACTTTAGTATATTATCAATTTGGTCTTGAGTTTCTTTTGTTCTATTTGCAATGTTTTCAAGACATCTCGATGATACAGAACCCTTCTTATAAAATTGATGACCAAAAACCTCTACATCATCATAATCTATAGATTTGCCTGAAAATTCTGAAATAAAGCGATAACCATAGTATAGTTTTCGTTCAACCTCTACTCTGACTTTCAATACTGCTGAAGTTTTAGCTTTTCTGATTACCTTACTTATTTTTTTATTACAAATTGCAATATCTCGTTCCGAAACATCTCCCAGTGTAGATGCTGTTAAAAAAACTCCATATATATCAGAAAGATCGTGACGAGCAATTTCTGGCAAATGTTCACCTTTAGTATAGTTTCCACCACAAAATGCAGCTAAACGCATCCCTTCGTTATTACCGTGCTTATAATCCCAACATACACATGCATTATATATTGGTGCATAATCAGCTGCCCTGTCAAATGATATACTGTCCCAAAATTCTAAATTATCTCGTTCCTTGCTTGGGCGGATATTTGTCGAATATGTTTCAAAGGTAGGTACAAATATTTGATCCTTCCAAAAGCGAACCGAAAAAGTTTTGCGGATTTCTTTAAGTATTTCCCATTTTAATCGAGAAATCATTTCATACATTTTTTCTTGGCGAACATTATTCCCTGTATGAGATGCTCTACCAAATTTTCTCACAGCATACCAAGGTGTATTGAATTGTCTATAAACTGACGTATATCCTACATATTTTTCCTTACATACCTTGTCTAATCTATCATTAAAGTCTTTCGTAATATATATACGATACTTTACTACAAGAAAAGTAGCTGAAAGATTTCGAAGCGATATGGAAATATCCGAACAAGATTGCTGAATTATTTTATTTTTACGAAATCGAACAGATAAAATGTTTGTAAAAGCTTTACCATCATAATATCGACCCAGATTATCAATTTTATCAATGTCCTCTCGAGAACGAAATGCACCAAATGGTGTTATTTTATTTCGACGAACACATTTTTTAAGCTCTTTAATAAATGTTGCTAAATCTTCTTTCGGAAGATAATCATATAAATCTATATAATCCAACTTCACAAATCCATCAACCGTCTTTTTTTCTATGTAATTAAACCCTTGTGGCATATCTGCAGATTCTTCTTTCGAAAACAAATCGTCTTCAAACCCATATTTCTCGTTCTCTGAAAGAGGAAATATTCTTTCAAATCGCAATCTCAACATTTTGTATAAAGAATATGATATTTCAGCAAGTTTATCTGAAAATGATATAGCATATCTATCAAATACCTTGCTATACGTTAATCTCATCATCACCCCTCCCTTCAAACAAACATCATAAACATTTACTTTTAATCTCCCCCACCAGATCATGCACCGTCGTACACGGGCACATCTCCGATGGTTTGGTTTTACCTTCTCTTTTACATTGCTCCAGCTTCTGCTTTGCTATCTGAATTGCCTTTTCTTCATCACCGGCTTTACAGAGTTTTCCATACATCTGCTCATCAGCCTTGGAATACTTCTGCCCTGTCTTAGCTTCATATACTCGTCCAAATTCGGAGCAACAAGTCCAAGAGTCTTGAATTGCCGGCATGGAACCAAAGTAGGCATACATCCATATCTCAAAGCATGGATTGGACCAGCCCACTTGTATTCCTTTATTCTCTGCCTCTTTTATAATCTCATCAAACCCTTGCACTTGGTCTCTGTCAAACACAATCCAAGGAATACGATATTGCGCATCGTAAGCAGTGAGTTCCAGACATTTATCAATCATGGTACGAGTCTTTGTCTCTACCA
>JBJEMQ010000155.1:0-2529 GCA_051879755.1 Coprococcus sp.
TACCTGTGGAAGCTGTAAGTCCTTTTGGCATAGAAGACATCATATCAGGATCTACTACTGCAATTACCGGCATATCATGTGGGTCTACACATACAAATTTTCTCTTTTTCTCAACGTCTGTGATAACATAGTTAATAGTAACCTCTGCTGCAGTTCCTGCTGTTGTCGGTACTGCAATGATCGGAACACATGGCTTTTTTGTCGGTGCAACACCTTCAAGACTTCTTACATCCTCGAACTCAGGATTTGCAATAATGATTCCGACTGCTTTTGCTGTGTCCATGGAAGAACCGCCACCAATTGCGATAATATAGTCTGCCTCAGCTTTCTTGAATGCAGCAACACCGTTCTGTACGTTCTGAATGGTTGGATTTGCTTTGATGTCTGAATAAATCTCATAAGCAAGTCCTGCCTCATCAAGAACATCTGTTACTTTTCCTGTAACTCCGAATTTGATCAAATCAGGATCTGAACATACGAAAGCTTTTTTAAATGCTCTTGCCTTTGCTTCTGTTGCAATTTCCTTGATTGCACCTGCACCATGATAAGAGGTTTCATTCAACATAATTCTGTTTGCCATTTTTGTGTTCTCCTTTTCTTATTATTTCTTGTTTTCTTATTGTCTATATTTTAACAATTTCTGATAAGAATAAAAAGTTACAAAATGGCAAATATGTCACATCTAGCTTATTATTTTTCTAGATCAGATTGAGTGAACGAAAAACAGACGCAAGTTCTGTAGGCATAGCATTCACTAATATTTTTGCAAGCTCCTCAGGTGTAGCTTTCTTCTTACCGAGTACCCACTGTCCAGTCATGTAGATGGATCCCTGGCAATACATCTCCAAAAGAAATTTTAAATCTTCCGTCAGCTTTTTCCCTGATTTTGTCTCTATCTTGTTGGTATAGAACTCTGTAATCAACTGAAAATCATGGTCTTTCAGGCAATTTTGTTCATCTGATTTAAATGCTGCCCGAAAAAAGAGTTTCTCTTGCAAAATAAACTCAAATTTTTTTACCAATCCTTCATAGACAGTTCTTCCCTCACCCATATGCTCAAAAGATTCCAAAAGTATCTTGTCAAAATACCAGTTGATTAGATCATACTTATCCTGAAAATTCCGGTAAAAGGTCTGCCTAGTTGTCCCACATGTTTCCACAATTTCCTTTACAGTAATTTTTTCTACCGATGTTTCTTTCATACACTGCTTCATGGCATCTGCAAGTCGGTATTTCATCTGTTCCTGTTTTTCAGCGTTATGACTCATCTGCTTTCTCCTTCATTTCTTACAACCTAACGAAATTGCTATCGGCAACGTCTTCAGATGTTAATTAAAAATGGTATGCTACTATTAGCATACCACTATCATATTTGAAAGACAACTTATGCACTAATCTGGTTTCTGAAAAACTGGATCAGCGGTCCGTTAAGTAATGAATTTAAAACGGTTCCTAATCCGACAATAAGCCAGACATTGTTTCCTGCTACAAGACATGCAATTATTCCCACCAACATAACTGTTACATCTGACAGGATTCTTCCCATTCGAAACGAGATTTTTTCTTTTGTTACCTTTTGAATGATATATGCAACTGCATCATATGGTGCAATTCCAAGATCCGCCACCATATACAAAGCTGCACCAAAGGACGCACACAACATCCCGATGCACAGACACACGATTCGAAATCCCAGCCCCGCTGTGATCTGCATACACTCTGTAACGATCCAACAGAGAAAATCTGCGATATAACCAACAAATACCATATTAATAATCGTACCAAGACCCACACAATTTCGTACCGTAAAAAATACAATGACTAAGATTGCCGCGTTCATGATCAACTGCCAGTTTCCAAAACTCATTTGGAGATAACCACTAATTCCGAGATTCATACAGGTAAACGGATCAACGCCGAACTCGCTCAATCGAAATGCCGAAACAGCAACTCCGATTATGAAAATTCCTAAAATCATCCTCCCCAGACGTTTTTTTGATACTGTTTTAAATAATTGCATTATTTTTCCTCCTATACTTTCAGAATATAGATTCTTGATTCAAAATCAGTACACGGAATCTTATCCGGAGTCACCTCTCCGGATGTTGAATCGGTCGTTATCATACCAAGGTTCATAAGCTCATCTCCGTAGTGTACAGTTCCTGCATTGAGATTTCTATATTTGTATTCCGGATGTAATCCTTCCAATCTAAGACGGTTATACGGAGCATTCACCTGATTGAGCACACGATACCAGCCTACCAGTGCTGTTTTCTTGTCTCCACTGACAACCATCCAGGCTGTCTCATTTCCCTCAAACGGACTTTTCAATCTGTAAAATGTTCCAAATTGCAGAATTTCACGATATTCTTTCATAAACCGAATCTGCTCTTTCACTTCTTCAATTTCCGCATCAGACAGCTTATTGAGATCCAGTTCATATCCAAATGTTCCGAAGTAAGCGACATTTGCTCTAGTATGAAGCGGCGTGTTGCGATATACCTGATGATTCGGTGTTACAGAAACATG
>JBJEMQ010000156.1:0-2515 GCA_051879755.1 Coprococcus sp.
TAAAGATGATACAAGAGTTATAGATTCGAGACCTGCTGATGACGGTGGTTCTATAAGAAGAAGAAGACAATGTGATGCCTGTGGAAGAAGATTTACAACATATGAGAAGGTAGAAACTATACCACTTATTGTAATCAAGAAGGATAAAAACAGAGAGACATATGACAGATCAAAGATAGAATCAGGTGTTATTAAGTCATGTCATAAAAGACCTGTTCCTGTTGAAAAAGTTACAAAATGCATAGATGAAATTGAAAATACTATCTTTAATATGGAGGTAAAGGAAATCGAAAGTACCACGATAGGTGAGATAGTAATGGATAAGATAAAGGATTTGGATCAGGTTGCATATGTAAGATTTGCATCAGTATATAGGGAATTCAAGGACGTAAATACATTTATGGATGAGCTTAGCAAGCTTTTAAGCACCAGTTCGGAGAAAAAATGATAGAGAAGTATAATACAATTATCTCATCAGGTCAGGATGAGATAGTAGAAAAAAAATCCAGATTTATAGGCTATGCGGTTCCTGTTGAAAGTGAAGATGAGGCATATGCATTTATAGAATCAATTAAGAAGAAGCATTATGATGCAAGACATAATTGTTTTGCATTTGCCATTGGAAGTGAAAATACCCTGTATAGATTTTCTGATGATGGTGAGCCGCAGGGAACAGCGGGTAAGCCTATTCTGGAAGTTATAACAGGACAGCAGGTAGTTAATGTCTGCATAGTTGTAACAAGATATTTTGGTGGAACACTGCTTGGAACAGGGGGACTTGTAAGAGCATATACGGAGGCTGCAAAGCTTGCTCTTGCTGATGCTGGAGTTAAGACTATGGAGCTTGTAAAGGTAGTAAGAATTACTGCAAATTATAATGATGCAGGGAAAATTCAATATCTTCTTAACTCAAATAATATTCATATAGAAAATACAGAATATACTTCAGATGTGGTATTTGAAGCATATATACCTGTAGGTGATTATGCGTATATGGAAAAGCAGATTACAGAAAATACAGCAGCCAGGGCAGTAATAACGCAGACAGGTGATAAATTCTGCTGATTGTATTTTATCATTTTTTGATTTGACACATAATACTAAAAGAAGTCTGAAGCTAAAAGAAATATGGCGCAAACAGCATTGATAACATCTTTAAAGCAGGGATATATTCTGCTATATCGATAAAAGTAGGTGTAAGCAGAAGTGAAAGTGCTATGATAAAAGGTAATGCTGCCTGATATACTACATATTTTCTGAATATCAGTCTGTAAACCAGGCTGTACAACAGGCATATGAATAAATATATAGATATATGAATGAAAAGCTTAAACGCATTTGCAGAATAACCATATATAATTAATGTAATATAGCTGATTGTGGCTGCCGGTATGATATTGGCAGCTATATTTATGCCACAATATATAAAACGCTTACCTGCCGGCAGTCTGTCATACGCATGTTTATTCTCGTCCCTCAGGAATTGAAGTACGCCAAAAAGACCACATATAAATATAAGCAGTCCGGAAACCTCGTAAACCGGGAACGAATTAAGCTTTTGTTTTGAGTCAGACAATTTGTAGCTGCCGGTAACATTAATAGTAAATACTGAATTGTTATTTATATATTCGTTAAAATGTTCTTTTATATAGCTTTCATAAGAGTCTCCATAAGCTGACTCTATAAAACGGCTTGTCATAACAGGCGCATATATTTTAAGCATGGAGCTGTAAAGCTTCTCCATGGAAACGTATTGAAACATGGAGGCTGGTGATGTATACATGGCAATCTTTGAAGAGGTATTACCATTTATAAATATTTCGGTATAGTCTTCAGGAAGTATAAAACCACAATCGAAAATACCTGAAGCAACTTTATCTGTAAGCTCATCCTTGCTGTCACATATTACAAAAATAAAACCATCCTGTTCTTCTTCAAGGATATCTGTAAGAGCTTCAGTATATTGGTCAGCAGTTTCGATATATATACCTGTTTCCACAGTGGAGGTCATTTCTTTTTCAGGAAGAATCCTGAACAAAATAGCAGATAGTGGAATTAGAAGCATAAGAATAATTGTAAAGGGTTTACATAATGCTCTTTTTATAAATATTTTAAGTGCTCTTATATATGAAAACATGGCATCTCCTTTAGACTTAAATATATATGCATTTACACAATAAATGGACAATGGCATTTCCGGGTGTATAAGGGCATATTTTTTTGAATATCTCAGGCAGTAAAAGCTCCGGTACAAGTAACCCTCCTGTATAGGCTGTAATTAGGATTATTACAAATAGTAATAGTGAACAGCCGGAGAGAGATAGCGGAAGCATACTTATAGTTACAGCAACTGCTGATATAACAGCACTTATCAATATGCCAACGCCAAATCCCTTTAGACAGGGATTTACTGAAAGAAGGCTGCTGTTATGGGAGATAATGATTAATACCCCATATATAATAATATAAAACAAATATATAACGATAGAAACAACTGCAAAATGGCTGAGTGCTA
>JBJEMQ010000157.1:0-10662 GCA_051879755.1 Coprococcus sp.
TATATTCCCGGTCATCTAAACCTTTATCTGACAGAATCAATGCCTCACCACCACTTACAGATAATACTCTCCATTTGATTGGCTGGTACTTAAAGTAGTGATATGTGCTTCCATCTGACCAGTTATAATAATATGAAGTTCCTTCAGCAGCATATGCCGCATCTTCTTTCTTTATTCTGCGGTATCTGTCACCGCCAGACAGCGTGATATCACCAGCAGCATCCCAACCTGTGGCTTTTTGAAGTATCTGATACAAACTATCATTCACTATTAAATCTCCATCTCTTAAGTACTCACTTTCTATAGCCGTATAATTCTTACTCATGGCTGTAGTTATAACCTCAGCCTGAGGATAACTTCCAAACCATACGCAATCATAGGTGACATTTCCGTTACTGTTCTTTCTTGGTCCCTTAAGTGTGGCAGCTTGCACATTTGCAGCTTCTTTCGGTGTTATAACCGGAAGTAATACCAACGTCATAACAAACGTAATTACAAGTGTTATAGCTTTCTTTAGTACATTTTTTCTCCTGTTCTTCATATGTCTGCTCCTCCTTTTTTAACTATTTGCAGATAATTACAAATCCCATAATTTCTGCTATAAGCAAGAACTATTTACTTTATTTTTTCGCAATTACAACAATATTACTTCTACATGTAGGTAACACTATTTACATTTGGTAATAACCAACATACGCAACAAGACTATGTTCACAAAAAAAATCATAATTTTAGTTTAGCATTTCACCATTTTTTACAATATGTGCCTTCTATTCCTTATTGTATCTCCGTAAACCACTCTTCGACCATTGACTCGTATCTGGTAATTGTCTCTTCCACAGAAAATACATACTTGGAATCTATAAGATTTTCAAAATAATCATAAAAAGCCTCACATATCCCCGGCTCATCTATTGTAATAAAGCCAAACGGGAACTCTTCCGATGTTGAGCACAATACGACTTTGTTTTTCCCGTACAATTCAATGCTTAGTCCTTCGCTTGCTGAAAGCTCATCCTCATTTATCATATAAAACTGTCTGTTATGATTTATCAGATGATTGTGGAAATTCCTTACCATAGCTTTTCTTGTATCCAAATCAACTTCATGAATATACTTGTCGAATATTTCCGGCAAATGACCTGTCTGTACAAAATGTTTCATACCTTTCATTCCAAATATATCAATGACCAGATCCGAATACTTATCAGGGCCCTTAAAATACGCCTGTGCATACTCACCTATCTGTGGGTCTTTTTTTAACATCTCCTGCATCTCATCAGGCACCAGTACGGCAATACACGGAAATGATTCATAACCTACATGCGTGGACACATAGTCAGACATCTCCCTGTATTTACAGATTCCATCCCCGGAAAATCCCTGATAATTAAACAGCGGTCTGTATGTACGCATCATCTGACTTATTTCCCGGCAATAAGAGCATGCCATTTTTTTATCAGAAAAAAGAATAGCATTAAACCTCTCATGTGAACATAATAATACATGATTATGTGTCACAATATAATGTGGCCACAGTTCATATTTCTGATCATCTACACTCCCGGTTACATAAGTGTAACGAATATCATAATTATTATGAAAGGCAAATGCGTAAGGCAGAATCTGGTGAAGTATCTTAAAATTGCCCACCAATCCATCTTTTGACTGGTCAGTCTTCCTGAGATTAACAAGCTGGTGACATATAATCGGCTTGCCTGTTAAGCTTTCACTCTGAACAAGCTGGTTGAGAGCAAACTGGGATGCATATGATACGTCCATGTATATCTCAGGCTCGTTCTCTTCCATTATCTCCTTATCAATTATGTACATAACAGCACGCATAATCTCTATCTCAGATGAAAAAGTCTGCTGTGAATCCCATCCGGCTTTTTCGAGGCTTTGCTTATCAAAATGGATATTCCAGATTCCATTCTCTTCCGTCTTTTTCCTAAGTTCCGGTATGTCCAGAAGCATCTGCTGAATCTCCGCCCATGTCTCTATTACGCTCCGTCCCATTTTTTCTGTTTTGTATAAAAAGAAAAGTTCATCCTCCTGCGCTTTTGAGATTTTGAAATATTTGCAGATGCTTTTAATAAAATCAATTGAAGGAAGCCGCTGCCCTTTTACCGTTTTCTGCAAAGTAGTTCGGTCTATTGAAGCTTCTTTTGCAAGCTGATATACATTATATCCACTCTCTGTAATATACTGAGACAATTTTTCGCTAAATTCTGACATATTTTTTCCTCATTTGCAATTCTATTATATATATAATTTTAGCAATATATGTTTAAAATTCAATATGTGCCCTTAATTGTGCCCTAATTAATTTCATTTTTTCTTCAGAGTAAAACAAATAGTTTTAGTCGATACAATTTTAAATACTATATTACATTAAGCTTCGCTAAAACAAACGGAATGAACCACACTAAAAAAGGATGGTGTCATCCATCCTTTTCCTAATATCTGTTTACATACCATATTTATATTTCCGCATAAATCTCGCAAAATTTTCTTCCTGAGATTTCTAAAATATAAATATATTTGTAAAAGCTACATAATATCCATTTTAATTTCATCAATGATACTCTTGTCCTTCAGCTTAGTCATTTCAACACATGTAATAATCATCATTATTGCAATCAACGCAGCTATTCCCACCACTAATATTCCCCATGGAATAGCATATGTCACAGGAAATGCTTTTCGGATAGATAAATTGATTACAAATGGAATTGCAATTCCTAGTATAATTCCCGGTATTAATGACTTTATAATGCATATGATACTTTCACAATAAATCATTTTCCGAAGTGAAGCATTTGTCATTCCGACACTCTTTAAAATTGCAAACTCACGGCTTCTGATTCTGATATTTGTTGCAAGCGTACTTACCACGCTCGTAAATCCCATAAGAATCAATAATATAACAAATCCATACAAAACAATCTCCCCAAGAAAAATTGCGACGTTTAGCATTTTTGCCATGGTATCTGTTCGGGCGATTCTTACAGTATATCCCTGTTCCATATAGGAATCCTCTGTAAGAATTGGATAATATTCATCCATAATCTTTCTGGCATATTCCGTGTAGGCCTGTTCATCATCCGGCGTACAGAACCAGGCAAAATTTCTGGCATCGATATCAGGCACAATCATTCTGACCGGATATGGAGCCACCTCCTGAAAACCCTGTTCTTTCAAATCATCTTGACCTAAAATTCCCCCAACATGAAAGATCTGTTTCTCGTCTGCAGCATTTACCAGCATAATTTCAGTTACGTCTTTCTTAAATGGATTTATCTTTTTAATTTTTCCATTGTCGTTATACTCATAACTGTTTATCAGAAGGTTACTGCCATACGCAGCGCCTGCTCTGTCACATAATTTTCGGTAAAGCTTGTCATCAACTGTTATAAGCTCAACCATTGTCTCTTTATTCTCATCAAAAATATCCGGAGCCTGTAACATTTCCTCCGAAAGAACATCCTGAGCAAGCAATGCATGATAAGTACATGCATCACCTCCCACTCCATAAACGTCGACGCCATATTCAGATAATTTTTCCGTAATTTCATTGTAAGTGGCAGACGTAATTGGTGCTACAATCCTTTCTTCTTCCTTTCCGGTATTTTTATTAAGCTCAATATCACGGCTAGAGCTATAATCGACCATCATCTCTTGGGAATTAGGAGACATCCACTCCTTGAATTCCTTTGCCTGACCGGAAAGTCCACCTGTCAAAAGAAGAAGTAAAATGCCTAGTGACAAGGCACGAATGGTTGCTCTATATCCAAACTTATTTCTTTTGATATTCTTGTAAGCAATTGCACCCTCGCATCCAAGGATTTTTTCAGCAAAACCATCTTTTACATCTATTTCCTGTAAGTTTGATTCTGTTACTATACCCCTTACACACTGTATCGCAGTAAGCTTTCCGACTGTCTTTGCCGGTTTATATGCAGAAGCAAGTACAATCAGAAAAGAAAAAAACGCTGCAATCAGATAGGTCCATCCCGATACATAAAATGATAGTGAAAACGAAAATGGGCGCATAATAATACTTCTGGCAAGGTCATTAATATCTGAAACAAAATGTCCTGTGATTCTTACTCCAATATAGCCAACCAACGTCCCTAACATAAGTCCTAGTGGGATACCCGCCAAACAAAGCCACAGACTTTCGTAAATAACACTCGCTTTGATTTGCTTTTTTGTTCCGCCTACACATTTTAGTATGCCAAATTCCTGAATTCTTTTATTTGCACTGGCTGAAAAAATATTCGATATGACCGTCACCGACATAAATGCTATCAAAAGTCCCAAAATCAAAGCCGGTACCGCAATCATTGCAGAATATGTGCTGCCATAATCTCCATAACCCGGTCCTAAGAAATCGGTAAGCATCTTATTTCCACTTGTCGCAAAGCACATAACTGCTGTGACAAGTGCTGTAGAAAGTGATATTGCAAGGATACTTGCTATCGTCCTCTTTTTGTTTAATTTGATTTGACTAAGCGCGAGCTGTGATGTTATTTTCATTACTTCATCACCTCGTCTTTTACAATTTTTCCGTCACCGATTGTAATGATACGTCCTGCCTGCAGGGCAATCTTTTCATCGTGCGTGACTAAAAGAATTGTCTGATTGTACTTCTGATTTGTAAGCTTTAAGATATCCATTATCTCTCTGCTTGTCTTGCTGTCAAGATTTCCGGTCGGCTCATCTGCAAGAATAAATGCGGGTTCATTGATAAGTGCTCTTCCAATTGATACTCTCTGTTGCTGTCCACCTGACATCTGCCCAGGCAGGTGCTTTGCTCTTTCTAAAAGTCCAAGCATCTGAATGATTTCTGCAAGGCGTTTTTTATTTTCTTTTCTGCCATCAAGTTTCCATGGCAGTGCAATATTTTCCTCCGCAGTAAGCGTAGGAATCAGGTTATAAAACTGATAAATAATTCCAAGATTTCTTCTTCTGAATATTGCAAGCTCATCCTCACTCATTGATGTGATATCGTTTCCTTCAATAATTACAGAACCTTCGGTTGGATGATCAATACCTCCAATCATATTCATCAGTGTCGACTTTCCGGAACCGGAAGCCCCTATAATCGCAACAAATTCTCCTCTTTCAACAGAAAAAGAAACATGATTGAGCGCAATTACTTCCGATTCTCCCTGACCATATTTCTTTGTTAATTCTTTTACTTCTAAAACAGCCATTATGTTTTCCTCCTTTTTTCACTATATATCCTAACAATACAAAATGACTGTTCCGTGACTATAGAAAAATCTATTGTGACAATTCTGTCACTTAAAAAACTTTATGATAAATGTTGTACCCTGTACATGATCTCCAAAATCAACGTCTATATCGCCTCCCTGCCCCTTGACAATTGATAACGCAAGAGGCATTCCGATTCCAAATCCATTTTCATTAGTGGAGTATTCAAATCTTTTAAAAAGAGCAGCATACTGAGTCCGGCTCATTCCGTTTCCACTGTCCTTTACTGAAATCCAGTCATACATCGGATTTTCACCACTATCAATTTCGATTGTATGGTCCTTTGGTGAATACTCAATAGCATTTTTTATAATATTAGTAAGAGCCTCCACTGTCCAACGCTTATCACAATTTATGACACAATCGTTTTTTAACTCCAGCGTCTGGTTATTGATATCGAGAAGTATAGCAACCGAAGGTTTTACCGCTTCAACCAGTTCTGATGCCTTCACATCTTTTTTTATAAAATCGATTGCATGTGCATCAAGCTTTGCCATCTTGAGCAGAGCACCTACAAGCCACTCCATCTTATTTAAAGAAAACCTGATGTTCCGAATAAATTCTTCCTGTTTTTCCGGCTCGGCATCTTCCAATAAATCTGCCATAATTATCATTGATGTAATTGGAGTTTTGAGTTGATGGGATATATCCGCCATATAATCGGAAAGAATATCTCTTTCTGATTCTATAACCTTTATCTGTTCATTTTTCTTTTCAACCAGAGAATAGATGTCGTTTTTTAGCACATTAAACGCACCCTCCCTGTTGTCCCGGATATCAAGTTCTTCACTGGAAATGTAGCCTTTTACAAATTCAGACAACTGTTCTACTTCTTTTTTCTTAATCCACACGATAACCCATTCCTCTCACCGTCTCGATGTTTAGCGCATTGCCAAGCTTTTCCCTCAATCGTTTCACATAAACGGTAAGGGTATTATCCTCCACAAAGTTACCATCAACATCCCAGATTTTATCCAGAATCTGCTGTCTGGATAATAATACCCCCTGATTATTTGCAAAGATAAGAAGCAATCTATATTCCAGCGCAGTAAGGTCAATCATCTTGTCATTCACATAAACTTTTGCCTCATCAGTGTTAATCCTTACCCGTCCTATGCAAATGACATTGTCATTTGCTGTCTGACTATTTTGGATAGATAACACACGCCTTACTCTAGCAAGCAGTTCCCTTATCCTGAAAGGTTTTACGATATAATCTGTTGCACCGTCATCAAAAGCCTTCACAATCGTATTTTCATCATCCACAACGGTCAGAAAAATGACTGCTGTATTGGTATTTTCCAATTTTTCACTCACATCAAATCCAATTCCATCCGGTAGCTGCATATCTATAATTGCAAGGTTAAATTGCCTTTTTTCAATGAATTTGCATGCATCTGCGATTGTCGTAGCGTGGCAGACCTCATACCCTTCCATTTCCAACGCATATGTAATTTCTGACACAATCATAGTATCGTCTTCTATCAATAATATTTGACTCATATGTTTTCTCCATATATTGTTGTTTTATATATATCTTTATTAGTTTACATATTTATGATTCTGAATGATATATTCAAGTTTCCTCAGCCTTTGATAATTGTTCTTGACTTTTTTCATTAATATTAACCAGCCATACGTCCGGCAAATTCTTCACAATAGGATATGTCAGGTTCAGCCAGCTTCTGCACCTATTTAATATAATGGCATCACTTGATATAACGCATGGAAGCTTCTCAAGCACCCTGTCAACATCAGCAATAACATTTACTGATACTTTAACCTTATACTTCTGTGAAACATCCAACAAAAGCATTTTCAATCTTCCGGAATTTGAAACAGGTGCATCAAGATAAAATACTGCTTCTTCAATGCCTAATTCCTGTAGTCTTGTAAGAATAAGACATGCTGCCGCTTCTGTCTTATCAATAATTCTATATGTTCCTCTAAGTCCTGCCAAATCTCTTACAGTTCCGTCACTGCAATGCAACAAAATAGACCCTGATAGCGCTACCTCTAGGGAAATAATTGTATTAAATCCATCAATATGAACTGTTCTGCCCCTCATATCACCACACAACTGCTTCTCCTTACGCATTTCAATATCCTGATAAGACGATATTGCTCTCGCCAATGCCAGTCGCTGTCTTTCTGAGAGCATGTAATGATTTCCTACAAAAGTGGTTGCACTCTTTACTGTATATCCATGATTAAGTAAATACTGTGTATCCTCTGCCGCTTTCTTCAAGCATTCAAGTCCTTTTCCTGCAAATTCTATTTTATCATTTGCCACATAACCTCTTTTTACTACTTTTCCCATAATATCGTTTAATATCTCCAAGCTTACATATTTTGTCTTAGCCATTATATTTTGTCCTGGCTATTATATTTTAAGAAGTCAATTATTTCGTTTATTTCTTGATTTCTTACACCAATATCACACATCATAATTGTTATTTCCAATAAGTATGCGCAATATCTATTATATAACTACAAATTGCGACCAGTCAATTTTCAACTTAGCAAGTTTGCCCCCCTAATTGGCCGAACCCAAAATAAAGACAAGAAGTAATAAAATAACCAGCAATACAGCTAAAACAAGGAATAACACCGCCAACCTATTTTTTTCAATCCATGGAAACTTTCTTCCAAGAAAAAAAATAGGAATACTAATAATAGACTCGGTTACAATGATAGTAAGTATGCTAATAAAGCCCTTAAAAAAATTATTCAAATTCCATTCTTTATTTAATAAGCAATACAAACATCCAATTGCGAGTATAGATAGTACTGTATTTATTATGCTTCTTTTGGGATTATATAAATTGCCCTCTTTATCAGTCCATCCCAGATAGCTTAAAATAACCTTTTTCTCTATTTTTGCAAAATCCTTTGCTATATCGATAAAAGTATGTCCTTTTTGTTCCTCTTCCTCAACATAATTCCAATACCCAGTTGTATCAAACAAGTCTATGTTCACCATATCTTTTTTCATCTTACGACATAGGTCCATTGCTCCTGTCAGTTCTTCTATCTGCTTTTGAAGCCTTTTTATATTCTCATCAAGAGCCAAATCCATAGATTTTGTACCATCAAATAATCCTTCTATATCATTCACAGTAAATCCTATTTTCCGAAAGATTATTATTTTCTTTAGGCGGTCAACATCCTCATCTGAATAATCACGATATCCGTTATCTTCCCTATGAGGTACAATAAGTCCCTCTTTCTCATAAAATCGAATGGTTGTTCTCGGAACATTTAGAATATTCTCAATTTCTTTAATCGTCATTTGTATGAACTCCTTTGATTTTTGAGGCAATTTTAAGCTATAAACAAGGTTTACAGTCAATACTTTTTTCAAAAATTATTATCTTCATCATGTGTAAATCTTTTTTTACACATAAAAATCGTATATGATTGAGTAAAAATATAACTTTACATCTCTCCAAGCACTGATTTTAACTTCTCTCAACAGATATTTTTACATCAACATGATACACTATTTTAATAGCAGGGACAACAACTGAATTCAGGCATTAAAAATCCAACCACCAGATACCTATATCACAGAAATCAAGGCAAACGCAGACATTTGCTCGCAGGAATTACATATAGGTTGGAAGTGAATCAATCAATATAAACTCATATTTGCTTGCTTACTGCTCCTATTTCATTTTCTATAATCTGAGCAGTAATTTTATTAGTTTTTTTTAATTTTGAGCGTTGAATTTACGGCTCGCCTTTCATTTTACCTTGCTTAAGCAGCATATTTGCAGATATAGCCGCACATTAACCGCACTAATTTACTGTCTTTACACTATAAAAGAGGCTTTCCAGTTTGTTTCGTTAAATTCAATTGCATTTACCTCCATTCTTTACACTAAAAAGCAGATAACATTTTTTGCTATCTGCTTTAATATTCTCTATTCTGTTTGTGGTTGTTAGCATTTCTTAACTGAAACTTCTAAGTAATCACCTTTCCATTTTGCTGTACCCCTGATTACACTCATCATATTAGTAATTCTCTGTGGTACATCTCCCATCTTACCCTCAAATATAAGGTTTCCATCTTCATAAATTTTAATAAGGTTATCAACATCAAAATTCTCAAGGAATGTAAATAATTTACTCATACAATCACCTCCGTTTCTTATATTATAGCAACTGTTATAATACTTTTCAATTACATTTTCTGTATTGCAGTGTTTACACTTTCATGCTCCAAAATCAAGACATAAAAAGGGCTATTCAGATCAAATTACACCGTCTGAATAGCCTGTTAAATTATGTTTTTCAATTATGCTTCCATCCACTCGACTAAACTCAATCTTCGGCTCACGCCTCAATTTTGTTAAGGTTTGGGATGGGCTTCGGATGTTCTCTCTACTAATCTCAGTCTGCGCTTCTCTTGACTTCGATAAGTATCGTGAACGGCCTCGCACTAAATTCACACTTCGTGCTTTGCACTCGTGTTCATTAAGTTGCTTTCGGCCTAGAACTTACCTGCCTCGGCTGCTTCCTGAACGGCAACGGCAACTGCAACTGTCATACCAACCATTGGGTTGTTACCGGCACCGATAAGACCCATCATCTCAACGTGTGCAGGAACTGATGAAGAACCAGCAAACTGTGCATCACTATGCATACGTCCAAGAGTATCTGTCATACCATATGAAGCAGGACCTGCTGCCATGTTATCAGGATGAAGTGTACGTCCTGTACCACCACCTGATGCAACTGAGAAGTACTTCTTACCCTGCTCGATACATTCCTTCTTGTATGTACCTGCAACAGGATGCTGGAAACGAGTTGGGTTAGTTGAGTTACCTGTGATAGATACATCAACACCCTCTTTGTGCATGATAGCAACACCTTCCGGTACTGAGTTAGCACCATAGCAGTTAACCTTTGCACGAAGTCCCTCTGAGTAAGACTTTCTTGATATTTCCTTTACTTCATTTGTATATGGATCATATTCTGTCTCAACAAATGTGAAACCATTTATTCTTGAGATAATCTGGGCTGCGTCCTTACCAAGACCATTAAGAATAACTCTAAGAGGTTTCTTACGAACCTTATTAGCCTTCTCTGCAATACCGATAGCACCTTCAGCAGCAGCAAATGACTCATGACCTGCTAAGAAGCAGAAACAATCTGTCTCCTCTTCAAGTAACATCTTACCCAGGTTACCATGTCCAAGACCAACCTTACGTGTATCAGCAACAGAACCAGGAATACAGAATGCCTGAAGTCCCTCACCGATAGCTGCAGCAGCGTCAGAAGCCTTTCTGCAGCCCTTCTTGATGGCGATAGCAGCACCAACAGTGTAAGCCCAGCAAGCGTTCTCGAAACAGATAGGCTGAATCTTCTTAACCT
>JBJEMQ010000158.1:0-2509 GCA_051879755.1 Coprococcus sp.
CTGTCAGTTCCACATAGTTCTGTGGAATCATAGTTAACTCTGCCTCAGCCATCTTAATGCCTTCTTTCTCAAGAGCCTCTCTTACTGATGAAAAATCCTCCGGTGCTGTTATAACTTCAAAGCTGTCTTCCTCTTCTGAAAAATCTTCTGCTCCTGCATCAAGTGCAAGCATCATAAGATCATCAGCCTCCATGCTACAGTCCTCTTTTGCAATTATAATCTGACCCTTGTGATCGAACATATATGATACACAGCCTGTTGTTCCAACATTTCCTCCACCTTTTGTAAAGCAGTTACGAACATTTGCTGCAGTTCTGTTCTTATTATCCGTAAGTGTATCTACTATAATAGCTGTTCCGTTAGGCCCATATCCTTCATATGTATTTACTACATAATTCACTGAATTTGCATCACCTGCAGCCCTGTCTATACCTCTTTTTATTGTATCATTTGGCATATTGTTTGCTTTTGCCTTTGCTATAACATCTCTCAGTTTGCTGTTATTTTCAGGATTTGGTCCGCCCTCCTTAACAGCTACAACAATTTCCTTACCGATAATGGTAAATATCTTACCCTTAGCAGCATCATTTTTCTCTTTCTTATGTTTAATATTTGCAAATTTTGAATGTCCTGACATTTCTTTACTCCTTGTATATTTTAATTTTCTTATACTTTATCTGTCTGTTACAGCCTGTCGGCTATCTATAATAGCATGTTTATTTCTATTTTTCAACCTTCGTAATCTTAACCTGGTCAATCATTTTATTTTTTATCTCACATACCTTGAAAAGATATCCCTGATATACTATTTCTACTTCTTCATCAGGATATGGCAGTCTTCCAAGTTCATACAGAAGAAAACCATTTAAAGTCTGAATATCTTCATCAGGGAACTCTACATCAAGTATTTCCTTTATCTCATCAAGATCCGCCTTGCCATTTACTATATAGGTATCTCCCTTTTTTTCAATATCCTCATTATCTTCATCATACTCATCAAAGATATCCCCAACTATTTCTTCAAGTATATCCTCCATGGTTATGACACCTTCTGTCTGCCCATACTCATCCACTACTATAACCATATGTATCTTGCCTGTCTGCATCTTTTTGAACAGCTTTGATATATTAAAGGTAGGATGTACAAATACAGGTTCAACCATTATATCAGATATTTTTAATGTTTTATCTCTTAAATAGGCCTTTACAAAGTCCTTAAAATACAATATTCCAACTATGCTGTCTATATCCTCTTCATACACGGGATACCTTGAATAGTTATTCTCTAACATAAACCGCATGGCATCATCCAACGTCATGTTTATCTCTATTCCTATTACATTTGACCTGGCAGTCATGGCATCTCTTGTTTCTTTTTCACTAAATGAAAATATATTGGTAATCATCTCCATCTCATCATCATGTATAAGACCCTGTTCATTACCTTCGTTTACCATTGATATAATTTCTTCTTCGACTTTTTCTTCTTCTGTTTTTTTGTTAAATATCTTCATATCAGGGGCATAAAACCCCATTCATCACCTCTTTCTAAAATAGTTCAAGACTTATCATTAGTGCATTATTTACTTTCTCAATAATTTCATCACCTATATGACACACTTTCTCCTTAAGTCTCTGTTTATCTATCGTCCTTACCTGCTCGAGAAGTATTACTGAATCCTTTGCAAGTGCACATTTTCCTGCATTTATTTCAACATGAGTAGGCAGCTTTGCTTTATTCATCTTACTTGTTATAGCTGCACATATAACTGTAGAGCTATGTTTATTTCCTGCCTCATTCTGTATGATAAGTACCGGTCTCACACCACCCTGTTCTGAGCCTACAACAGGTCTTAAATCGGCGTAATATATATCACCGCGCCTTATTATCAACTTTATTCACCCCATTTATTAATACTATATATGTAGTGATTCATATATATATTTATATATTATGATTATCACTGTAAAAAGTATTTCCAATAAATAGCATTAATATTCATAGGCTTTTAAATTAAGTAATTCCGTACAGCAATCTGTTTATTATCTTTTATGTATACCCTTGGCACACGCCTTCCTATATTACATACAAGCTCATAATTAAAACTGACTGCCGGCTCGGCAACCTCCTCCACAGTAATACACTTATCACCGGATGAACCAATCAATATAACCTTATCTCTTACTTTTACGTCAGGTATATGTGTTACATCTACCATAAACTGATCCATGCATATTCGCCCGACAACAGGTGCGTATTCACCATTTATAATTACCCGTCCAATATTTGACTGGGCTCTTGGATATCCGTCTGCATAGCCTGCCGACACAGTAGCAATCTTCATATCTTCTTTTGCTATATATGACCAGCCATAGCCAATTCCTGTTCCTGCTTTTATATTTTTAACATGAATGACTCTTGATATAAGCTGCATAGCAGGTTTTAACTCTGCTATTTTAGTATCTACCTCATCAGAGGGATATAATCCATATGTAACAATTCCTGACC
>JBJEMQ010000159.1:0-10595 GCA_051879755.1 Coprococcus sp.
TGGCAGCATTGTAATACTTGATGAATTAATTATTACACTTGTAGCAGGAACAGAAGGCTTAACTGTTACCTTTACCTTTGATTTCACATTGTTTCCATCTGTTGATGTAGCTGTAACATAACATACACCAGGTAAAATTCCTGTTACTGTACCATTACTGTCTACTCTTGCAATCGTAGAATCTGATGATGAAAAATCAATATCTGTAAATGTTGCATTTGAAGGAACAACGTTTGCACTAATATCAGCTGTCTGTCCCTGATATATTGGTATAGATGTCGGAGAAACTGTTATACTCTCAACCGCTCTAACTGATGTTATTCTAACACTTGCGCTTATACCACTTCCATCTGTAGCTGATGCAGTGATTGTAGCTGTACCATATCCAACCGCTGTAATGTTACCATTACTTGCCACTGATATAACATTTGGCTTATCATGCGTCAGCCATATTATATCAGGCTGATTACCGGACTCACATTGAATACATGATTTACATTTGTTACATGGCTCCGTACCGCCCTCTTCACATTGAAGTGTCTTGGCAAGGGCACGTGTCAGGGTTTTCTTACCACTTCCTGTTTCACCATTTATTATATAGCTTTGAGATATTTTTCCCATTTCTATACTGCTTTTAAAATGTCTGATTATATCTTCATGTCCTATAATATCCGTAAAATCTATCATAATCATCACTCCATTCTATCCATATAGTGCACCCGCAAACACTCCGCTTAGATTGCAAAGGCATTCCCGAATCATCTTCTCTGTACATTTATAATATCAATCAAAGAGTTTATCCTTGACATACTCTATTATTATATCATGAATATCTGAAATAGGCAAAGAAGCATCCACCTTAACTATCCTGTCAGGATATTCATCTGCCAGCAGTCTATAGCCCTCTACTACTTTTTTATGAAACTCCATAGTTTCATTTTCCATTCTGTCAAGCTCTGCCTGGTTTTTCTTTCTTGCTATTCCGGTTTCTGCATCAATATCCATAAGAAATGTCATGTCAGGCATAATACCCTGAAGTGCATATTCATTTACTTTATAAACAGTATCTATACCAAGCCCTCTTCCTATTCCCTGATATACAGCAGATGAATCTACAAATCTGTCTGCTATAACAGCCTTTCCTGCTTCAAGTGCAGGCTTAATATTTTCTTTTACAAGCTGCGCTCTGGCAGAAGCATACAAAAGAAGCTCTGTCATATATCCCATCTCAGTAAAATCCTTGTTAAGTATAATCTGTCTTATTGCTTCACTTATATTATTTCCACCCGGATCCCTCGTTATAAGGACATCATAACCTTTATCATTAAGATATGCTTTGAGCATATTTATCTGTGTCGATTTACCGGAACCATCAGGTCCCTCCATGGTAATAAATATTCCTTTCATATATCCTCCTCGTATATGTATTGCCCTCACTTCGTTTGGGCAACAGGTCTCTAAACCATCCTGTATCATTCACTTCGTTCATGATGGTTCTCATATCCATCACTCAGCTATCACATTAAGACTTATCCCAGCCTTATCATCTATAATTATTCCTTCTATATTCAATCTTTTTTCAGCCATATATGTTATATTTTCGATAATTCCGGCATCTATTCTTTCACCCGGCACAAGCACGGGTATACCCGGCGGATATGCATATATATATGTTGCAGCTACCTTTTTTTCTGCCTTATCAAGAGGTATACTTTCTACATCCATATCGACAGCTTCATTCGCAGAATATATAAACTCAGGTATATGAAGCCTGCATTCCATTTCTGCCATCCCTTCTAAATCTTTATCCATTTTATTTTCCGGAACTGTCTCATTATTATACGCCACTCTATATGAAATATCATCTATCTTTTTAATGGAATCATATAATGTGTCATATGCCTCCTGATTATCTGCAACAGACGTCATGGCTATTACATAATCTGCTGCTGTCATCTCAACCACCTGATTATAACTGTCAGCTAATATGTCACCAAGCAAAGTACCTGTAAGAGGCATCTGCCTGCCACCTGCTTCTATATACGTTCCCGGTTTAATTACAAATACCAGCTTACCGATATCATAGGCATATATATCTTTATCAGGTGAGAAAATGCTTATATTTTTTAGCTTTTTATATCTGCTTCTATATTTTTCAACATTTTCTATGTATTTAAGAAATTCCTTTCTATGACCGTCTCCATAGCTTATTGCCTTCTCCATGCTCTGCATGAATATATATGATGGTGATGAAGTTTCAAATATTTGCAGATATTTCTCTATACGTTCTGTCAATTTGTCATTCATAACATGAAGCAGTGATGTCTGTGTAAGTGCAGGCATAGTTTTATGAAGGCTTTCTATAACTATATCTGCTCCATATTCCATGGCTGTCTTATATTCAGGTCTGTCCACATATTCAAAATGAGCCCCCTGTGCCTCATCTACTATAAGAGGAATATTATATCTGTGGACTACATCTGCTATATTCTTTATATCCGATATCACTCCCTCATATGTAGGTGACGTTATAACAACTGCCGCAGGAAGTTCTCCGCCATCATCCATCTGCTGTAAAATATTCTCTATCTTATCAGGTTTTATATCACCAAATATATCTGTACCTTCTATATAATCAGGCATTATATAAGTTGGATTAAGGCCCTGCAACTCTATAGCATTATACACTGATTTATGACAATTACGTGCTGCCATGATACTCTGCCCGCGTCTGGTACAGGCATGTATTGCTGCTAATATTCCTACTGTCGAACCATTTACCAGCATATATGTTTTATATGTACCATATACATAGCTTATATCTGTAAGACTTCCCTTTATAAACGTCTTCGGGCTGTGCATATCATCAAGGTCCTTTGCTTCTGTATAATCCATATCAAACATCTTGTTCCAGATATCTGCTTTTAAACAGTCCTGTCTTTTATGTCCCGGCATATGCCATGGATATTTCCCGGACCTGCTGTATTCTGTTAATGTATCATTTATATATTCCTTCACGGCTACTTCTCTCCAAGCTTATTTTTAACATATACTATCTGATTTTAACATATATGCATTCCGCATCAAAGTAAAAAAATCCGGAAATTATATTATTCCGGATTCTTTATTTTGTATAACAATCTCAGCCACCTATTATATGATGTATCATCTCAAGCTGGCTTCTAAGCGCCTCTACATCTATCTGACCGGGAGCTGACGGTATTCCTGCCGTTGCAAATGATACACAATTACCATACATTTCCCCTGTAGTACGCGTTTCAACACCTAATTGACCCATAGATATAACTATAAGCGGAGTTTCATTACCTGATTCCTGAAGCTCTTTGGCTGCCTGCATCATATCTACAACCTGTGAGCCATTCTCCGGCATCATGGCTATTTTAGCTATATCCGCTCCGGCATCAATTATCTTCCTATATCTGTCTACTATCTGTTCCATTGGAATAGTTGTCTTAAAATCATGATTTGACACAACTACATATACACCCTTACTATGTGCCTCATCAATAACTCTCTCAACTATATCCGCGCCGGAAAAATATTCTACATCTACCAGATCTATATATCCGCTGTCTATTGCTTTAATAAGAAGCTCCTCATATTGTGACATGGCAGCTTCCTTTTCTCCACCTTCACTTTTTGTTCTAAAAGTAAATATAATAGGATATTTTTCAAGCTTCTCATGTATCTTTTTAAGAGTTGTCATAAGTGCATCATAATCAAAGCACTTCTCATAGCAGTCTGCCCTGAATTCGACTATATCTGTTTTGGATTTACTTATAAGTCTAATCTGAAAGTCCACGTCATAATCCGTAGGTGCAACAATTGGTACACATACTTTTGTCATTCCCTCTCCTATAGCCACGTTTTTAACATTGACAACCTTCATATTATTGCTCCTCTATATATATCTCTATAACATTTTTATTTGCTAACAACTCTGCTTCGGCATTTATATCCGCATCTTTTTTCCATATCTCTGCATTGCAAAGCACAAAATCTGTTCCATCAAGCGGCACAAAGAAATACATATCGGTTATATAAGAATCGTCAAATTTCAATTTAATAACATAACACTGCAGTACAGTTCCGTCAGCCAGTGTTACTGTCTCCATATTATGTGCCAATACATCGCAGCCATCAACATATGAATATGTGTCTACGAAGTCTTTATAACATTCCTCTATAGTAGTATCTGTATATATATAGTAATAGACATTAGCATCATCATTATATATACTTATCCCGTCACTATCAGCATAACCACGTTCATAATTCTCAGGTTCATTTATTGCTACCCTATAATCTCCTGTCTCAAGAATTACTGAAGAATAATCTCCATTGCTCATTTCTTCAACTTCTATATCACAGTCATAATCTCCTGAATTAGATACATTTTTATACTCCTCATCAGGTGCATCATAGAAATCCGTTTCCTCGCTACCTGAGTTTCCTATTTTCTCATCATCTGCTGACACCATCTCACCGGAATTCTCTTCTATTGCCGATGATTCTTCAGTAACCTGCTCTTGTACCTTGTTTTCATCCTCTGTTGATTTTTTACATATAGCAGCTGTGCTGTCTGGCATATCATCAATACAGGATACTTCGCTCCACGAATCCAAAAGCTTATCCAGGCCTTCCTCATTCAGATATTTGTCAAGCCCATCTCCTGAAATAAGTTCATTATAACTTACAACCTTGTTATAATCCGGCTCAGCTACAGTCTCGCCCAAATCACCGCATGACAATATTCCACTTACCGATACATACTCTTTCTCGTCATCCTTAACGGTTATATAATCAATATTCATATCAAAGGATTTGCCCTTATTTACATTATTTATATTACCGCTAATATCAACGTAGTAGTTCTCCCCATCTATATTCATCTTTATGGCATCACTATATGCACCGGATGCTATATCATACTTATTCCGGTAAACCATTCCGATAATCTCTTCTCCGTTAATAATAAACTTTGCTTCACTATCAGTTACCAGTTCATCAGAAGCAGCATTCTTTTTAGAGGTATATATGAAATCTGCCTTGTCATTTTCTGTTAAAAAACCACAAGTTATATTCATATCTCTTGTTACATAATCATCACCCATGAAATCTGCCCGCAAATCCGTATCTGCTCCAAGCAGGGTAAATTTATATGAGCCTTCTATTCTTACTATTTTCTTGTCATCTACATATACATTTAATTTGATATCTCGTGGAAATAGCAATTTGTAATATGTTGGTATAATATTCATAAACTGGTCGAATTCTAATCGCGAGAGTTCCATCTCTTCAAAATCTTCATCTGGTACATATATATCAGCATATTCCTTTATATAGTTGCATTGTGATATTATATATTCCTTAACAGCATCTGTTGGTATAATAACAAGATACTGTTTACTTTTTATCTCATCACCATTTGCATTTTCAAACTTCGTTCTTCCTACCTTCTCATATGTAACAGCACTTTCAAGATTTTCCTTTGCAGGAATCATATATTTATCATATAATTCTTTAATCTCTTCACTATTTTCTGTATTCTGTATTATGTCCTTTGAACTAAAAGCAAATACTGCATTATAAATCTCCGGAAGTTCTCCATATAAGGTATCACCTATCTGATACAAATTTGCATTCAAAGTCTCACCATTGATTTCTGTTGCTGTTAAAATACTGAAATTGGTGCCGTCATCTTTTTTCTCCATTGAACCGGTTATATTTACCGAAGCACCTTCAAACTTCTCCGCTTCATCCATCTTATCAACTGTTCCATTGAAAACCATATCCAGCGTATCAGTATCATAATCTGAAAGTCCCAGAATATCATTATAGTTTGATGCCTCATGATTACCAAACTCACTTAATGTATTCATTAAAGCTTCTTTAACTGCTTCCTCCGGAGTCTTGTGAAATATAATAAAAATAACTGCTATAAGCGCAGCTGCTACTGCCACTCCCCCGGCAATAATTCCTACTATAAGCCCGGTTTTCTTTTTCTCTGGTATAGATGTAATAATTACAGGTTCACCAAAATCATTATATGCCAGACCACTTTCCCAGTCTTCTGACACAGACTGCTCCGTTACTTCATGCTCTGTCTGAAATATATCATCTGTCTTATTCTCATCCATGACTGAACTCCCTTTCTAACATTACATATCTGTATATCTGTCCACTTTGGAACTACCCATTGACTATATTTAACCATATAATGTAGAAATATTAACCTTAATTGTACTTAATTTTATTCTGTTTCAGAAAAGTCCATGCCTATCCTGCCAAGTATGCTCCTTGGTACATATGCTTCTACAAATATTCCATCATCCAGATATTCCTCTGTTATGACTTCTCCATATTTGTGTATTATTCCTGTTTTTCCCGCATCTGCATATGGAAATACATGGCGTATATAAGACTTTTGCTCTCTAAGTATTTCTTCTATATCCTGCATCAGTGCTTCTATGCCCTGTCCTGTTCTGGCAGAAACATAATGTATTTTATCAGCTTTCAAATCTTTGATAGTGCCTGCATTTTCCTGGTTTTCAAGGCAGTCAATCTTGTTGAAAACCGTTATAACCGGCTTGCGTGACTCTTCCTCTATATTAAGTTTTCTCAATGTATCATAAACAGTAGCCATCTTTCTGTCCATATTTTCATCAGATATATCTACTACATGAAGAATTAAATCACTGTATTTTGCCTCTTCAAGAGTCGATTTGAATGCTTCTACCAGATGATGAGGCAGTTTTCTGATAAAACCTACAGTATCTGTAAGAAGTACCTGCGAACCTCCCGGAAGCCTGTAGCTTCTTGTAGTCGGATCAAGTGTGGCAAAAAGCTTATCCTCTGACAGAACTCCTGCACCTGTGAGACAGTTAAGAAGTGTAGATTTTCCTGCATTTGTATAGCCTACTATACTAATGACAGGTATGGCTGCCCTTTCACGCTGCTTTCTCTGCTGTTCTCTCTGAGAGACAACCTCCTTAAGCTCTGCCTTAAGACGCGATATTCTGTCCCTTATAACTCTTCTGTCAATTTCCAGTTTTTTCTCTCCGGGACCTCTTGTTCCTATACCGCCACCGAGTCTGGACAGAGACTCCCGCATTCCTACAAGTCTTGTTGCCCTGAATTTTAGCTGTGCAAGCTCTACCTGCAGCTTACCTTCATAACTCCCGGCGTGTGATGCAAATATATCCAGAATAACCATGGTTCTGTCCATTACCTTAGTTTCAAGAATATCCTGGAGGTTCATAAGCTGTGCCGGTGACAACTCGTCATCACAGCATACTCCTGTCGCATTAAGCTCAGTTATCATTTCTTTAAGCTCAGCTACCTTGCCTCGTCCCAGATACAGGTCATTTGCTATTTTATCCCTGCTCTGGATAAGCCTGCCTACGACACATGCTCCGGCAGTATCAAGAAGCTCCTCCAGCTCATCTAAGGATTTATCAGCCTCAGTTTTATCCTGACATCCTATATCTGAACCGGTATGGCTGTCCACTACTGCTGCAAATATTATTATTTTTTCCTGTACCATACCGTTTTCAATCTCATAGGTTCTGTTCTTTTCTGTCGCCACCATATCACCCCCATACAATAATCATATACATCTAGTGAGCTTACCCATTATCTAAAGCCACCATTATTTCGATACCTTATTTATTCAATTATAACATTAACGATTACTTTCTCAGTACGTTTTTCATTTTTATCTATAGCAAAACAATATACGGAATATGTTCCGGCTTTATTAATATTTCTTGTATCTATACATAATTGAGGCTCACCATGTGTATTATCTGACGGTCTCCCTGAAGGAGTTATTATGGATATCTGTTTTCCATTGCTATATGCCGTTATGAATGACCCGATAAGCTCGGCAAGCTTCTCCTCATCTCCCTGATAACTGTCAGCGGAAATATGTATCTCTTCAGGCACGGTTTCTATAACAGGCGGCGAACTGTCCACAACAACTATTACTATATCCTTTTTTATTATATTTATTCCATCATCAAATGAATATGTTATATCATAGCAGCCCCTTACATTTTCATTTACTGTACCTTCTATCTTAAGGCTGTCTGTAACATCTTCCCTATCGGCAGAAAATGCCATAACTCCGGCTCTTTCATCAAACGGTTCTCCAAGCTCTATGATACGGCTTTTTGCACCAAATATAATTCCCTCATTCTCCTTAAGATACGGATTACCTTCTGTCATATCTGTCGGATCCCAACCCGGATTTTCAGTATCACTTAATTCGTATGGCTGTGCAGGCTTACCCATAGGTCCATAATAATCACTGTCAAATATATTTACCTGAGTACCCTCTTCACAATTATAAAATATCCATTTTGCATCTGCTACACATAATCTTACACAGCCAAGAGAAGCAGCCGTACCAAGCTTTGCATATTCCCATGTCTCAAGTCTGTCCTTAGAATCCGTCTCATACGGAACAGAATGAAATAATATATCGCCATATATCTGATATGCATACTGGCCGTATACACCACCTATAAGTGCTGCCCAGTCAAGCCTGTACGAGGTTTCATAAAGTCCCAATGGTGTATTATCATCTCCGGCTGTTGAACATATCATACACCTTACAGGAACAGTATAGTATCCCTGTTCATCAAGAGCATATACCGTTACTATATTTTCCTGTCTGTTCACCTTCACGGCATATGTACAGCCATTATCCTTAAGTTCCTCACCATTATAAAGCTCCTGTTCCGGTTCTTCATCGGCAGTACTTTGGATTTGTTTTAGTTCTACAGGCTGGGTCAGCTCAATTTCATATTCATTTTCACCGTCTGACTCTGTATCAGCTTCAGTCTTCTCCATATCGGACAATGTATCATCCGGTGTTTCTGTATCGGCTGCATCACTGTCTGCCTTATTATCTGATATTACTTTATATATACTTACTCTTTTTTTTGTATGCAAACCGCTGTTATCAAACATGGCAGCAGCTATTATAACCAGAAAAATAATATATGCAGAAAATATTATGCATGAAAATATATTCATCCTGTTAAATATCTTCTTCTTTTTTGTCACTTTTTCTTCTGTGCCCATCTGTTTCATTCCTATTCTATAATTTATTGCAATATTTGTTTTAGCATATGAACCCTGTTAAATGGAAAGGAAAAATAATAACCATCAGCAAATGAAGCTGTATATTCCATAATTTCCTTTGCAATGCTTATACCGCATGCCTCTCCTTCTTCTCTTGTCATACCTTCTGAATACCTGTCTATAACTTCATCAGGTATATTTATACCTGTCATTTCATTTTTCATGAACATTGCATTACGTTTACTTACAAGAGGCATAATACCTATCAATATAGTTGCCCCGGTCTGCAGCTTCATATCGTGTACTATATCTGCCTGGGCTTTTGAAAATACAGGCTGAGTCATGAAAAATTCTGCTCCGGCTTCCATTTTTCTCTTTATCCGGTCGGTTTCAAACCTTATATTACACTTATTATGGTTTATGGCACCACCAAATGTAATCTGGTCATTCCCAAATATCTCTTCATTCATTCCCTGAAGTATCTTCATCATGCCGATAGAATCAAAGTTAAATACACTCTTTGTAGTCTGTCTGAACATAACAGGTACAGGATCACCTGTAATTACAAGGAAATCTTTAATATCATTCAAATGTGCGCCAAGTATGGTAGAACGTATTGCTATAGCATTCTTATCCCTACAGCACATATGAGGCATCACTCTAAGTCCTGTCTCACGATGCACCTTTTCTGCCATAAGTACGGCATCTGCCCTTGTTCTTCCGGATGGTGAATCCGGAAATGTCACTATATCCACACCTTCTGCCTTTAATATATGAGCAGCATCAAGAAGCTTCTCATCATTATTATTAATTGGCGGTGCAAGTTCTACTGCTATAAGCTTATGACTGCTGTCTTTTTCTCTTGTACTTAGAAAACTGTCTTTAGCAACCGGCCCACCTGTCTGTTCTCCTGCAGAAATATTTTTCTTTTTCTGATTATGGGCAAGATTAGTATTTTCAACTATCCCTTTTATATAAGAAGGATTTGTTCCACAACACCCCCCTAATATATCTACACCATATTCCGCAAGCTCCGTAATTTTTTCTTCAAAGCAATCTATATTATTGTTAAATGTTAACCTGTTCTGCACAAGCTTCGGATATCCTGCATTGGGAAGTGCCGTAACCAGCTTTTCCCCATCTATGTCAAGTTCTTTCATCAACTGCGCCATGTGAGATGGTCCGACACCACAGTTCAAACCAATTCCATCTATATAGGAATTATTTTTTGCATCTGCAAACAGTTTTCTCGCACTTAGACCTGCATTACTGTAACCAAATTGATTTACACAGAATTGTACTATAACAGGCACATTTTTTCTTTTCTTCAAATACTCTATTACAGGCACAATTATCTCAAGCTCAGGAAATGTCTCAAACAATATGACATCAACTTCTTCATCTTGAAATGTCTCGCCTATAGACATATATTCCTCAATCATTTCGTCTGCTGTCATATTACTGTCTGCAGCTACCGGTCCTAT
>JBJEMQ010000160.1:0-2498 GCA_051879755.1 Coprococcus sp.
TTCTACCCGGCACACCTCTTCGCTCCAATTCCTGTAATGTCTGTAAAAGCGGAGTAATACCGCCTCTTGTAATAAATGCAACACTAATTGCAAAACTATCACATCTGAGCAATTCGTCCTCAATGGCAGAGAAAACCTTCTGACCATTCTTATTATCGTTATAAATGAACTGCGGTCTATATGCTAAATTGGAGTTAAACGTGCTGTTAATAAACGCTGTATTAAAGCCGCTTTGAAGTTCTGTTATTTTTTCTTCGGTCATTTAACTGCTCCCCTTCTCATATGTGCTATCCTTTTTTATTATTCTAATTCCGAAATAATTGTTTCAATACACGCAACACATTTTTCGACTTTTTTCAATTTCTTTCTATCCTCATCATTCATTTCCATTAATTTGAACGGATTGATTTTTACATCTCTTTCAATTTTTTCTAGAGTGCTTTTGAATATTTCCAAATAGGAATCAATCAAATTATCCACATAATTACCGGTATCTATGTCAGTTTTTTGATACATTGCCCTACTTACACATTTGTATACAACCCCAGGATCTGTCAATGTTTTCAACGCCCCTGTTAGCATACCTTCCGTGTAATTCCTTTCCGGTTGAGCCTGTCTAGCATACGCAAATAATTCAGCTCTACTATGCAACAAACCATCGTCTAACAATTTTTTGAAACTAGTTCTAATCTCTTGTGCGTTCGTTTTCATTTTAATCTCCTCATATACCATTAATTTATTAATCGTTTTAAACTTTAAACTTATTATACATTGTACTTTTTTATTTGTAAAGCATTCATTTCATTTTTAATCAAGATGAACATTTATTGTATTAATTTTTAAACCCACAACTACGCACACAACACAAAAAGCACTAATTTACTGACAATCTCAGTCAACAAATCAGTGCCTCGATGATAATACACCATAATAGTTATCTTTTTCATTAAATATTTATTATTATTTTTATCAAATTTAGCCGCTCATAATTATAATTCTGTGCTGCTAATTCCTCTTCGGACGGAAAGCTTAAGTAATCTGCCTTTCTTATCTATATTATATTGATAAGCGCCATCAACAATATGAAGTTTATCTTTGGTTGACAACAACTGTCAACCCGTAACCCCCCAAATTAAAACATCACGTCTTCTATGGTTTCAATTGCAAAATTCATATGGTGCTTTTTTGATAAAATTATACACCCCACACCACATTCCTTCCGTGGCAAAGCATTTTGTAAAATGCACTTGCCAGTTCCATGCTTTCCTGCTCTGAAAAACCATACCTTTTTAAATACTCAACAACTATCATCATACTATAATTTCTTCTCCATACATAGCGATTCAGGCATATCCACATACGGCCCGTAATTCGGTATTTCTTTATACCCTAACTTTTTATATAATCCACAAGCCTCTGGCAGCAACTCTCCTGTTTCCAAAATTGCAAAACGATATCCTGCAATCTTGGCATCCGCTTCCAGTCTTCGCAGTAATTCTTTTCCAACACCTATACCACGAACAGATTGGTCTACAAAAATTCGTTTTAATTCCACGGTCTCCTCATCATAAATCTTGTAGGAACCACATGCTACAGCTTCCTGCCCCTTATATGCAATAATTACATCATGAATACTGTCTCTCTGATTATATTTCACATATTTCTGTCTCTGAATTTTCGCACCCACAATTTCATCCAGATTTTCATCCAGTTTTCCGCAAAGCATTGCAAATTCCGGATTTTCTCCATCCGTTTTAACGAAACGATACTCCGCCAGAGCAGATAATCTCTTCTGTTCTTTCTTCGTTAAATGTGTTCTTACCTCATCGTAAGCCTCATCAATCATTTGTGTCAGCATCTTCTTGTCAAACTGATACAGATCAATTGTATTCCAATAAGGCTGCTGTACCGGGGGACAGTGATACCCCCTAACAACGACACCCGGATATGCCTTCCGATAGAAATCTGCCGCATCCGGATTTGTTTTTACTGTGATCTTGTACCACTCCTCCTCTGCATTCAACTGTGCAAATATTTTCCCTGCTATCCGGTAACATATGGGATATTCCCCAAAAGGTCTTGTCTCATAAGCGCAGTCTTTACTCATGCAATATTCATGTATACTCTTCCACTCTTCAAATTTCATAAATTATAATCCGCCTTTCTGCTTCGCGAAAGTCACCAATAAAATCATGAAAATATTAGTTTTTCTCGCTTCGCTCGCTTTCATTTTTCCCACTCCTTAATCTGTTCTTTCGCCTCTTTGCACCACTCCAGATACGCCTCATATGTTTTAATACCAAAACGGACCGTTAAATAATAATACTTATGCGTATCATTCTCCAAATACTGCATCAAATTTTCTGCAAACATATTTAAAACGACCAATTCGTTCATGCACTTTTCCTCAAAGCGTTCAATGTGCTCCTTTGCTCCCTCAAAACCATTCTCATTTCCAAAGAAAAGTTTTAAAAGTGTCTCATATCGAAGTTCATCTT
>JBJEMQ010000161.1:0-2488 GCA_051879755.1 Coprococcus sp.
AACGGTTATTCAGCACAATATACCCTTTAAGGTATAATTTGTATAATAATACTTCTGAATGTAAATCCTAGTGTTAGATAAAAAAGGTAATCAGTTCTTGCTATGAGCTGATTGCTGCCAACACGCGGGAGGAAATTCGATATGGCAATAAACAGAGTTATGATTTGTGGGGTGAATACTTCAAAACTGCCAGTTCTAAGTGAAGATGAGAAAAATCAGCTTTTTGATAAAATGGAGCAGGGAGATACTAAGGCAAGGCAGACTTTCATAGAAGGAAATCTGAGACTTGTTCTAAGTGTTATCCAGCGTTTTTCAAATGCAAATGAAAATCCTGATGATTTGTTTCAGGTTGGTTGTATAGGACTGATTAAAGCTATAGATAATTTTGACAGAACATTAAATGTAAAATTTTCCACATATGCAGTTCCAATGATTATCGGAGAATGCAGGCGTTATCTTCGTGACAATAATTCCATAAGGGTATCACGTTCTCTTCGCGATATAGCTTATAAAGCTATATATGCAAAGGATATGCTGCTTAAGAAGAATGACAGAGAACCAACTCTTGAGGAGATAGCAGCTGAGATATCTATCAGCAAAGAGGATATAGCCATGTCACTTGATGCTATATCGTCACCATTGTCACTTTATGAACCTGTATATCAGGAGGGTGGCGACACCTTATATATCATGGATCAGATAAGTGATAAAAAGAATAAAGAAGAAAACTGGGTAGAGAATATATCTTTAAATGAAGCTATGAAAAAATTAAATGACAGAGAATTGAATATAATTAGATTAAGATTTTTTGAGGGAAAAACACAAACAGAGGTTGCGCAGGAAATTGCTATATCTCAGGCACAGGTAAGCCGTTTGGAAAAAAATGCATTGACATCACTTAGAAATTATCTGCGTTGACTATGAAAAAGAGACTGCCGGTGGTTGATATTATATCATCATGGCAGTCTCTTTTTCATGTGTTTTTTTCGATGCGCATTTTTATGCTTCATCCCCTGCGATTGTTTCATCATTAAGTATAGGTCCAATATCAAAGTCATTAAAATCAAGAGTTCTGAGATATGTGGCTTCAGGATTTGCATTATCCAGTTCTTTCTTCATTTTCTCGATTTCTTCTTTTGGAAGACCACTCATTGCAACAACTTCATCAACCTCTATACGACCTTTGAGCATTTTCTCAGCCATAGCATAGACGGCTTTAGTGGAATTATTCATTAATTACATCTCCTTATTTTATAAATTAGCGAGATATTTCTCGTTTATGTCAATAACCTGTTGAATAGCAGCTGGTCCTGGGGCACCAATTGTATTACGTTTTTCTACACATTCTTTCATGCTTATGGCAGTATATATGTCCTCTTCAAATACAGGGCTGATTTTCTTATATTCTGAAAGTGGAAGCTCATCAAGAGAAATATTCTTTTCGATACATAAAAGTACAAGCTGACCAACTATACCATGAGCATCACGGAAAGGAACACCATGATTAACAAGATAATCTGCTGCATCTGTAGCATTTGTAAAACCGTTCTTTGCTGAAGCCTCCATATTATTTTTATTGACAGTCATTGATGAAATCATACCTGTAAATAGAGCTAAGCAACCCTTAACCGTATCAATTGCATCAAATGTTAGTTCTTTATCTTCCTGCATATCTTTATTATATGCAAGCGGAATTCCCTTCATGGTTGTGAGAAGTGATGTAAGGGCACCATAGACACGACCGGTTTTTCCTCTTACAAGCTCAGCAATATCAGGATTTTTCTTTTGCGGCATGATGGAACTGCCTGTGCTATAAGAGTCATCAAGCTCAACAAACTGATATTCATTTGAATTCCAGATAATTATTTCTTCAGAAAAACGGCTTAAATGCATCATAATAGTTGAAAGAGCAGATAACAGCTCTATGCAGTAATCTCTGTCTGCTACTGAATCCATGCTGTTTAATGTAGGACCTGCAAAATCAAGAAGTGATGCAGTAAGCTCTCTGTTTAATGGATATGTTGTCCCTGCAAGAGCTCCTGAACCAAGAGGACAATAATTCATACGGTCATAGATATCACATAATCTGTCGTAGTCCCGCTTAAACATTTCCATGTATGCACCAAAATGATGGGCTAATGTAATAGGCTGGGCTTTCTGAAGATGTGTAAATCCCGGCATATATGTATGTATGTGTTCTTTCATAAGATTATGAAGAGTAGTAAGGAGTTCTTTTATAAGAGATTTCAATTCGATTATTTCATCTCTTACATAAAGCTTCATATCAAGAGCTACCTGGTCATTACGACTTCTGCCTGTGTGAAGTTTTTTGCCTACATCACCTATACGGTCTATAAGGTTTGCCTCAACAAAACTATGTATATCTTCATATTTTGACGAAATCTCTAATGTTCCATTTTCTACATCAGAAAGAATTCCATTTAAACCATTTATTATTTTATCTTTTTCATCTTCGGTAAGAATTCCT
>JBJEMQ010000162.1:0-2486 GCA_051879755.1 Coprococcus sp.
CAGCCAATAATATGCTTCTGTCTGCATACAGATAATAAATGTATATAGCAATTAGTGTAAATGGTGCAACCTTATATTTAAGATTGCCTATATCATAACCGACAAGTGGCAGGAATGCAATAAATGTCGGACAGAATAAGGATATGATTATATACAATATAATAATTATTTCAGAGAAAAGTAAGCTCTTTTCCTTTGAAATATGTATCGAAGTATTTTGCACTTCGTCTGCAGGCAGAAGTATATAGCTTGCAAATCCGCATATAATTGCAGATAAAAGTGCCAGAATACTGTATACATTTATTGGATAGAAATAAATGGACAGACACAGACAGAATATAAGTATAATGGTTTTTCCTATAATATGCTTCATATGTATATCTTTGCTTCTCCTGTTTGTAATAATTATATGCTTAGTATACACCATAAGTTTTTGAAATCAAAGCGGATGACTAAATGCAAATCAGAATGTGACAAATGTCATCAGTGATTGTGATTGTACTCACTGGTAACAAATAACGGGATGGGATATTATCTGATATGTAAGATGTAATGCCGGTTCCGCAGGCATCCGGCTTAAATTGACGGTACATCGGATAGTTACGATATACCACAGCCGGTTCCGCAGGCATCCGGCTTAAATAGATAAAATGGAGGATAATATAATGGGTACTGCTATTGAAGTTAATAATCTCGTAAAAAGGTATAAGGATCTGCTTGCGCTTGACCACTTTAGTCTGAAGATAGAGGAAGGAGAGATATTTGGACTTCTGGGACCAAATGGTTCAGGTAAGACAACAACTATCAATTGTATTCTTTCATTGTTAACATTTGATAAAGGCTATATAAAAGTATTTGGTGAGGAAATGACTCCTACAAGTTATGACATAAAGAAGGATATAGGCGTAGTTATGCAGAATGTTGCTGTATTTGAAGAGCTTACGGTATATGAAAATGTAGATTACTTTTGTGGACTTTATATTAAAGATAAGGAAACGAGAAAAAAGTATGTAGAGGAAGCTATAGAATTTGTTGATATAGCAGATTATAAGAAATTTCTTCCTAAAAAGCTGTCGGGAGGACTTCTTAGAAGATTAAATATTGCATGTGGAATCGCTCATAAGCCAAAGCTGATATTCTTCGATGAACCAACAGTTGCCGTAGACCCGCAGAGCAGAAACAATATACTTGAAGGAATAAAAAAACTGAATAACGATGGTGCAACCATAGTTTATACTTCACATTACATGGAAGAAATAGAACAGCTTTGTGACCGTATACTTATAATGGATAAAGGAAAGCAGGTTGCATTGGGAACAAAGACTGAGCTTAAGAGAATGATAAAAAATACTGAGACAATAACTATTGAAGTGTTAGGACTTGAGGAGAGTGAGATAAGCAAACTGAAGAAACTTCCTCATATATATGATGTGAACTATAAGGATGGTCTGCTGCGGATTTACTATTCAGGAGGAAAGCATAATTTGATACGTATTATGGAATTCTTCAAAGAAGAGAATATATCTTTTGGCAGAGTAACAACTGAGCTTCCAACACTGAACGATGTATTTCTTGAGATTACGGGTAAAGAGCTTAGAGATTAGGAGGACAGGTATGTTTTGGCATAATTTTAAAAATTGTATGAGGGTAACTGTAAAAGGAAAAATTACTTTATTCTGGACTCTGTTATTTCCTATTCTTCTTGCTACATTTATGCATGCAGCTTTTAGAAATATTTCAAAAGATAAAATGTTTAAAAATATAGATGTGGCAGTTGTTTCTTCAGGAAATGAAGAAAATGAACTTATGTATGTATTAGAGCTATTGGCTGATGGTGATGACAGTCTCCTTAATATACATAAAATGACAGAGGAAGAAGCCGGGAAGGCATTAGACGACGAAGAAGTAAAAGGAATTATTTTTACCGATGATATAAGTCTTGTAGTAAAGAAAAGTTCGGTAAATGCATCTATTCTTGAAAGCATACTTAAGAACTATAAGCAGAATGAATATGCATTGAAGGACATAATAGGTAATATGGAGTCTGCTCCAAACGAGATGCAGATTAATGCAATTATGGCAGATATTATGTCAGATGTTTCTTATTATACAGAGAGTTCTACTTCTAGTGGTAATCAGGATAATATAACGAATTATTTCTATGCAATATTTGCAATGAGCTGTTTATTTGCAGGGTTTACAGCGGTTGGCGAGATAAATAATCTGCAGGCAAATATCAGTGCAAGGGGCATGAGAAGATGTATATCACCAAATAGTAAAATAGTTTTTATATTATCTGAATTTGCTGCAATGATTTTAATACAGTTTTTGGCAGAAATTATAGCATTTATATATATGAATATTATTGGTGTAGATTTTGGAAACAAATATCCGGCTATAATAATTACATTATTCTTTGGATGTATGATTGGTCTGGCAATAGGAATAATAGTAGGAGCTATTTCAAGGCTTAAAGAGGATGCTAA